>CAZCKW010000028.1:0-10590 GCA_964499375.1 uncultured Dehalococcoidales bacterium | reverse complement strand
ACAGCGATAAAAGAGAGAGATGCCAAGGTAATTCAGGATCTGGCCAGAGCTCAGGTTGCTGCTGGGGCTGATTACATAGATTTGAACCTCGGCCCATTAAGAAAAGACCCTGAGGAAATCATTCAATGGGTGGTCAATAAGGTACAAGAGGTTGTTGATTTACCTTTGTCCCTGGATACCATGAATCCAGTTGCCATGGAAGCGGGCCTTAAAATTTGTCAGAAAAGACCTTTAATCAACTCCGCCTCGGGGAAAGCAAGTTCGAAGGAGCAAATGCTCCCCTTAGCCAAGAAATATAACTGCGATATAGTAATTTCAGTGATAACGGATAAAGGCATGCCCCCAGATGTTAATTCCAAGGCAGACAGTATAATGGACACAGTAGCCTATGCCAATGAGCTTGATATCCCCAACGAAGACATCTGGGTAGACCCTATTATTTTACCGGTGAGCACTGCTGGTGAAGGGCAGGGATTCAGTGTGGCAAATTTGGAATTCATACAGCTTCTCCAGGATATGTTACCCGGAGTTAAATCAACTGTAGGACTTTCCAATATCTCCAATGGTGTACCAGATGAACTTAGGCCAATCCTGAACCGCACCTACATAGTGATGCTGGAAAGGAATGGACTTTACTCCGCTATTGCTGACCCCCTGGATAAGGAATTTATGAGCATATGTAAAGGTGAAATGGCAAACATTACCAACCTTATTTATAGAACCATGGATGGGGAGGATATAGACCTCGCCTCTCTCTCACAGCAGGAAACCGATTATGTAAAGACAGTTAAGGTTCTTATGGGAGAGACTCTATATTCCGATGCCTGGCTTGAGTCCTAATACATAGCCCACTTTACCGAACAATAGCGAAAGGAGGTAGCTTATGGAGTACAAGGCACCAATTGAATCATATTCTGGAGTAGTAAGAGAACTAACGATTGGGAAAGGAGAAAAGACTTTAAAGATAGGAGGAGAGAACATACTTCCCCTCCATTTTTTTGATGAAGGGTCTCTCCCCAATCCACCGAGCTTCGCCCTGGAGGTTTGGGACATAAAGATGGAAGATTGGCCGGAGTTCCTGGTGGAGCCCTTTAAAGATGTGATTTCAGACCCGATCAAATGGGCTAAGAAATGTGAGGATTTTAATGTAAATGCGGTTTGCCTGCGTCTTGCCAGCACTGACCCGGCAATAAAGGACAGCCCTGCTGAGGAAGCAGCACTACTGACAAAGAAAGTAGCAGAGGCAATAAACGTCCCTCTCATTGTCTACGGCTCCGGGGATGACAGAAAAGATGCCGAAGTCCTTCCCAGAGTTGCTGAGGTGTGCGATGGAATGAATCTCCTTATAGGACCGGTGCTTAAGGAAAACTACGAAGTGGTAGGGAAAGCAATTTTAGACCATGGGCATACAGCTATTGCCCAAACTCCTTTAGACATCAATTTACTGAAGGAATTAAACATAAAACTTTGTAAGTTCTTTCCTGCAGATAGGATTGTGATCGACTCATTATCCTCAGCATTGGGCTACGGTGTTGAATATAGTTTTACCCTGATGGAAAGAGTGAAGCAGCTTGGGGTGATTGTTAAGGATAGTATGACACAGATGCCTATCATTGCTAACCTGGGGCATGAATGCTGGAAGACCAAGCAAGCGAAGGACAGCAAGGAGCAAGCATTGTTATGGGAGGGGATAACAGCGATTTCCCTTCTTCTAGCAGGGGCAAACATACTCATCCTGAGACATCCTGAAAGCTTGAATTTAGTAAAAGAAACGATTGGGGGTGAAATATGGCAGAACACAAAGCGTTAACAAAAGAACAAGAGGAGATACGACACCTTATAAAAGCAGAGAACCCCTGGGAGCCAGTAGGGCCTACTCCAATGCCCAAAATCGCTGACCTCAGGTCGTGGGATATGAGACTCATGAAAACCTATAAGCCCTGGTACGCTCCTTTCTGTGACGTGTGCGGTCTTTGCACATATGGTAAATGCGACCTCACTCAAGGAAAAAGGGGAGCCTGCGGAATTGATATAGCCACCCAGCAGGCACGCCTTATACTGCTAGCTTGCCTGATGGGATGTTCCGCCCATGCTGCTCATGCCGGACATATCCTGGAACACCTGATAGAGAAGCACGGTTACGATAAAAAGATTGATCTGGGCACGTTTATTGACCTTGAAGCGCCAAATATAAGGACGGTTGTAGGTTTAAAACCGGAGACTCTGGGTGATCTCAAAATAGCTATAGAATATGTCTACAAGGAGATTGCAAATCTTCTTGATTCCACCCATACCGGGCAAGAAGGAAGCTCTCTAGATTATGAATCGAAAGCCCTGCACGCCAGCATGCTGGATCATGTTGGTATGGAGGTAGCTGATATCGCCCAGATCGTGGGATTTGATTTTCCCGCTTCCGTGGCCGATACACCTATGATAGATATGGGTTGGGGGTCGGTGGATAAATCGAAGCCAGTGATTTTACTGGTTGGACATAATCCCGCTACTTCATGCACCGTTATTGACTACCTGCGCGAGCATGACCTCTATGACAAGATTGAGGTAGCCGGCGTCTGCTGCACTGCAATAGAGACGACAAGGTATTCCGACAAGGCTAAAATTATTGGTCCCCTATCCAGGCAACTCTTCTATGTTAGAACAGGAATTGCCGATGTGATAATGACTGACGAGCAATGCATCAGGACCGATATGCCCATAGAGGCAGACAAGGTCGGCTCACGACTTATCGCCTGCCTGGATAAGGCTATGTATGGGCTTGAGGATGCTACCGATAGAGAGGTAGATGGAATAATAAAGGAGATGGTGGAAGACAAAAAACACTTTGCTATCCTTGACCCTGAAAAGGCGGCTGAGGTAGCAGCCAAGGTTGCTTTACAGATTGCCCCTCAAAGGACAAAGGATTGGATAACCGAGGAAGAGGCCAGGGAGCTTGCCTCAAAATGCACCCGATGTGACATGTGCGAGAGGGTTTGTCCCAACCTACTCGGGATTGGCAAGGCGATGATAGACATCTCCCAGGGAAATTACGAGGAGCCACAAAAATTGTTTAACAAATGCATCGGCTGTGGCAAGTGTGACCAGGAATGCCCGCAACACATTCCCATACTGAGGGTAATGCAGGTAGTAGCCAGCAAAGAGACCTGGAAAATAAGAGCCGGGCGTGGCGCTATTATGGACACCGAGATAAGGAATGTCGGGGCACCTATAACGCTGGGCACAATCCCTGGAGTTATCGCTTTTGTAGGATGCTCCAACTACCCGGATATAGAAGATATAGCCGACATGGTCGATGAATTCGCTCGAAGAAAATATATAGTTGTCCTCACCGGCTGCGCTGCCATGGTAGCCGGTATGAAGAAAGATGAAGATGGCAAAACGGTCTATGAGAAATACCCGCCTGATTTCGACGCCGGGGGTGTGCTGAACATCGGCTCCTGTGTGTCAAATGCTCACATCAGCGGAGCAGTAATGAAAATAGCCAGCATCTTCGCTTCCCTGCCGCTCAGAGCAAACTATGAGGTTATAGCAGATTATGTACTCAACAGAGTGGGTGCCTGTGGAGTAGCCTGGGGGGCAATGTCTCAGAAAGCTGCCTCCATTGGAACTGGATTTAATAGATTAGGTGTCCCTGTAGTCCTGGGACCCCATTCTGCCAAATACAGAAGGCTTTTTCTCTCAATGAAGGAGGAGGACGACTGGAGCGTCATGGATGCCAGGAAGAGAGAGATTGTGGATACCGGAGAGCCTTCTCCTGAGCACATAGCTTATGTATGTGAGACCAAGGAAAAGGCTATGGTGACAATCTCCAAGCTTTGTATCAGGAAAAATGATACCCCTCAGGGAAGGTCGATTAAGCTCAACCACTATGTTTCTCTATACAAGAAATATATGGGTGGTGGGCTTCCTGAGGATCTCGCTCTATTTGTTCGCAGAGATGCCGATATCCCACTTGTTTATAAGAAAGAGGTAAGGGCATATCTACAGGAAATTGGATGGCAGCCCAAGGAACCTGTAGGGCTCCCGACCTTCATCGGAACCTATCGCACTAAAGTACCCCTGGACGCAGTGATCCATTAAGAAAGGAGGAGAAATGAGTAGTGCAACGATACCATTTCACCGAGTTAATGTTCTAACCGGAATAAAATCAGCCAAGTTGATAGAAGATGCAGCACAATATGCTAATTTAATTCAGAAAGCGAAAAACCCACTTCTCGTACTTGGTCCCCTGCTTTATGAGTGGTCGCTTGATGGAAAGCTTGTTATTAATTATGCGCTTGAAATAGCCAAAGTAGCTAATATTCCCATATGCGCCACAGAAACTCTCAAGGGAAAAATGGTGGAACTGGGAGTAAAGCCCGATAGTGTCTACGACGCTGTGGAGATAGTAAATGCCCTCAAGAACCCTGATTGGAAAGGGGTAAAAAAAGAGGGAAACCATGACCTGGTAATTTTCTTTGGCATAAGGTCTGATCTTGAAGAGCAAATCCTTTCTGTACTGAAGCATTTTGCTCCCCACCTGAAGACTATGACATTGTGTAAATACTATTTTCCCAATGCCGATTATTCCCTTCCCAATTTCAGGAAGGATGAACAATGGAAGGCATTCTTAGAAAATTTAATAGCTAATTTGATAAAAGGAGGATAAATAATGGCACCAGATTTTCATGTAGATATTGGACCTCAGTATGAAGGTGAGGTGATAAGGAAGCAAGACCTGTATATCGAGTTCGGTGGGCCCAAGATAGAGCATAAATTTGAGCTGGCAACACTGAAGAGCCCTGAGGAAATTGAAAACGAGAAAATCGAGATTATCGGTCCAGATATAAATGAAATGGAACCTTATGACGAGGAGAAGGGAACCGGGCGCTACCCCATAGCCATTTTGGTTGATGTTGCCGGAAAAGAACTGGACAAAGATGCTGAGCCAATTATCGAAAGAAGGATTCATATGTTCACCAATTTCACTGAGGGTTGGTACCACATGAATCAGCGGCAGTATATGTGGCTAAGGATAAACAAGCAGTGTGCTAAAAAAGGTTTCAATTCCTTAAAAGAACTGGGTGAAATCTATATCCTCCTGTTCACCTCAGAGATGCCCATCATTGAAAAAATCCAGATTACCATTATCACTGATGAGGAGAAGGTGAAGGAGCTTTTGCCACATGCTTTAGAGGTATACAACGCCAGAGATATCCGTACGCGGACTCTAAGGGATGAAGATGTGGACACTTTCTACGGCTGTACTTTATGTCAGAGCTTTGCTCCTACCCATATATCTATCATATCCCCGGACAGGATCGCCAACTGTGGGGCAATAAACTGGTTTGATGGCAGGGCTGCTGCAAAAATCGATCCCGAAGGGCCCATATTTGCCATACCAAAAGGAGAGCTTATCGATCCTATAAAGGGTGAGTATGAGGGCGTGAATAAGGTAGAGTTCGATAAGTCCCTGGGAACTTACGACAGGGTTTATCTTTACAGCGCTTTCGAGCATCCACATACATCTTGCGGTTGCTTCCAGGCTATTGTCTTCTATATACCTGAGGTCGACGCCTTTGGTCTGGTACATAGAGAGTTCAAAGGAGAATGCGTAATTGGACAGACATTTTCCCATATGGCTGGGGAGACCTCCGGGGGAAAGCAAATAGAAGGCAGATTGGGTACTGGTTTGGAGCAATTAAGCTCGCCAAAATTCATCCAGGCTGATGGTGGCCTTGCCAGGATGGTATGGCTACCCAAAGATATTAAGGAAAGATATAGAGAAGCCCTAGAGGGGAAAGAGCTCTACGACAAAATAGCCACCGAAGAAGATGTTAAGAATGTTGATGAGCTTATGCCATTCCTGGAAAAGGTAGGCCATCCCTGGATACTAGGTGAGGTAGAGCTTCCTGAATAGAGCTATACCATCGTGAGTAAAAGGAAATAGTCTCAGAGCTGAAAATATAAATTGACCCTCGTCCAGTTAGCTATGCACTTGGCGAGGGATAGGAGGTTTATTATGCCAATTTCTGGGTCTGAAATAGTAAAACTGCTTCCCAAAACGAAAGGGTGCAGGGATTGTGGTTTCCCCACCTGCTTTGCCTTTGCTATGAAACTTGCTTCGGGCGGGGCAACTGCAGATAAATGTCCCTATCTTTCCGAGGAGACAAAAGCCAAAATAGCAGATCTTCTGGCACCGGCTATGAAGCTGGTTACCATAGGTTCGGAAGAGAGCAAAGTTCAGGTCGGTAATGAAGAGGTAATATACAGGCATGAGAAGAGCTACATACACCCCCCGGGCATTGCCCTGCTTATTTCAGACAAAGAGAGTGCTGCTATAACCGACCAGAAGATAAAGAAGATAAAGGATTTACAGTTTCCCTGGGTTGGCGTAAACCTTAAGGCAGATCTGTTAGCTCTCTACTTTGAATCAGGAGATAAGGATAAATTTCTATCTCTGGTAAATAAGGTTCACCAGTCATCGGACATGGGGATGATTTTAATATCAGAGGATATGGACGCCTTATTTTCTGCCAGGGATATATGTGCCGACAGGCAACCCCTGCTGTATCCCATAACAAAGGAGAATGTTGAGGCAGCGATACCAAAAATCAAACAACACCCCACCCCCATAGGAATACGAGGAGATAGTGTAGAATCGCTGGTACCTTTAACAACTAAACTAAAGGAATCCGGTATTGAAGATGTGGTTCTGGACCCAGGTTCCAAAAACACAGTGGAGGCTATAAAAGATCAGACTTTTATCCGGAGAGCAACTATCAAACAAGGATTTAGACCCCTCGGTTATCCTACCATAGCCTTTCCCTGCTTCATGGCTAATGACGGGTTAAAGGAAGTTATGATTGCCTCTGCCTTTATAAATAAATTCGCCGGAATTATTGTGCTATCTGATTTCGACCGCTTCTCCCTGCTTCCCATCCTGGTTCAACGTCTTAATATCTACACCGACCCCAGATTTCCTATGGCGGTCGAGGAGAAATATTATGAGATAGGGGAACCTAATGAATATTCCCCGGTTCTGGTCACCTCAAACTGGGCTCTGACCTATTTCCTGGTATCATCGGCAGTTGAGGCTACGAAAGTCCCGGCCTACATCTGTGTTAAAGAATCAGAAGGACTAGGCGTTCTTACCGCCTGGGCAGCAGGTAAATTCAGCGGTGACTCGGTGGGAGCACTTATTAAAAAGCTGGGCGTTGCAGATAGAGTGAAACACAGGAAGCTGCTTATTCCAGGAAAAGTAGCAAGAATCAAAGGCGAGCTTGAAGATGCTTTAAACCTTGAATGGGAAATAATAGTCGGTCCCAAAGAAACAACGGGGCTCGGAGTCTTCCTCCCAGAGTTCGCCAAAACGCTAAAGGGATAAGATTGACACCCATAAAAGAGCAGTTAATTGAGACGCTATCATCATACAACAGGGAAAGGAGAAATCTTGTCCCCTTGCTTCAGGAATGTCAGGCGAAACTGGGATATCTTCCTAAGGAAGCGATGCAGGAGATCGCCGCTTTCCTGGGAATTCCTGAAGTTATGGTTTACGGGGTTGCCACCTTCTACAACCAGTTTCGCTTTACCCCATTAGGAAGACACCATACCAGGGTTTGCATGGGAACTGCCTGTCACATGGCAGGGGGCAAGCTTGTCCTGGAAGCCCTAGAGAGGGAACTCAGCATTAAAATAGGAGAAACCAGCGAGGATGGCGAGTTCAGCCTGGAACGAGTCGCCTGCGTTGGTTGCTGTATGCTGGCTCCAGTAATGCTTATAGGGGATGAAGTTTACCCCAGAATGACACCGTTCAAGGTTGAGGAGGCTCTAATACCCTACAAGCAGGAAACCCAGAAAGAAAATCAAAGCAGTGAAACATCCTCAACGCACAATTCTGAACAATAGTTACATTCATCTCCAGTTTTAACATTGCCCATGATTTAGTGCTAAATATTTGAGATTATGTATAACGTCAGATGATATTTCAACAGGTTAAAAACAGGGCGAAATCCGAGTGGGAAGCTCTCCAAAGTGACACCTATATCCTTATTGGCACAGCTACCTGTGGTAGAGCAAGCGGAGCTTTAGCCACACTTGAAGCATTCAAGAAAGAGCTGGCAAGGCGAGAAACGAAGGTTGAAATCATTGAAGTTGGTTGTATGGGACTGTGCTATGCTGAGCCACTTGTCACCATATCCAAACCTGATTTGTTCCGCGTTGTCTATCACAACATAACACCGGAACTTGTTCCCCGTCTCGTAGAAGGTTACATTATGGGTGATGACCCCTGCCTGGAGCTTGCACTGGGTACACTTGAAGAGAACGAGGAAGGATACCCCTACATCCCGGAACTACCCCGATTTGAACATGAGTTGCGCCTCATACTGCGCAACTGCGGCTATATAGACCCCCAAAATATTAATCACTATATTGCCAACGGCGGCTACTCCGCCCTGGATAAAGCATTAAAACTCCAACCTGAGAAGATAATTGACGAGGTTAAAAGCTCAGGGCTTCGAGGGAGAGGTGGTGCTGGATTTCCCACCGGGCGAAAATGGCAACTCTGTCACAATGCCATGGGAGCACCAAAGTACGTAGTATGCAATGCTGATGAGGGAGACCCGGGAGCATTCATGGACCGCGTTATCCTGGAAAGCAACCCACAGCAAGTCATAGAGGGAATGATTATTGGTGGTTACGCTATAGGTGCCGAACGAGGCTACATCTATGTTCGAGCTGAATATCCTCTGGCAATTGAGCGCATGCAGATTGCTGCAAATCAGGCACAAGAAATGGGCTTCCTAGGGAACAACATACGTGGTAGTGCTTTTAATTTTCACATTGAGCTAGCAAAAGGGGCGGGGGCTTTTGTCTCCGGTGAAGAGACAGCATTGATGGCTGCTATCGAGGGTAAGATGAGCACACCCAGACCAAGACCACCCTACCCCACAGAGATGGGTTTATGGGGTAAACCCACGCTATTAAATAATGTCAAGACCTTTGCCAACATTCCTGCGATAATCGAGCAAGGTGCTGATTGGTTTTCCTCCATTGGAACCGAAGGAAGCAAAGGAACTGCTGTATTTACCTTAGCCGGCAAGGTTATTAACACCGGTTTGACCGAGGTGCCTATGGGCACAACATTCCGTGAGCTTATTTACGACATCGGTGGTGGAATAACTAACGATAAGGAATTTAAAGCAGTGCAAATTGGAGGGCCCTCAGGAGGTTGTATTCCGGCAAGTCTGCTTGATACCCCCATCGATTATGATTCTCTTCGTGAGGCTGGCTCGATGATAGGCTCGGGGGGTATGATTATTATGGACGAGGATAACTGTATGGTTGATGCAGCACGTTTTTTCCTCGATTTCACCACAAAGGAATCCTGTGGCACGTGCCCGATGTGTCGCCTGGGCACTCTACAAATGCATCAGCTCCTTGAAGATATTGCAACTGGCAAAGGCAAAATCAAAGATATCGACCTTCTGCTCAAGCTAGCCGAAGATGTCAAAGCTGGTTCACTGTGCGGGTTGGGTAAAACAGCACCTAACCCTGTCCTTACTACCCTGCGCTACTTCAGGGAGGAATATGAAACCCATATCCTAGAGAAGCGTTGCCCGGCACTGGTTTGTTCTGAACTCACCGCTTATTATATACTCCCCGATAAGTGCGATAGAGGTTGTGAGCATTGTGTGCTGGTTTGTCCCACCGAAGCGATTAAAGGCGAAAAGGGAGAGGTAAAATTTATCGACCAGGAGAAGTGCTCCAAGTGTGGCACATGCCTGGAGGTTTGCCCTCCTGAATATAATGCGGTAGTGAAACTATCGCCAATTAAACTGCTTCCTTCCAGGGAAACAAGCGAGGTGAAATGACTAAAACGATAGCGATAGCAGGGAAAGGCGGAACTGGAAAGACACTCATTGCTGCTTTGCTTATAAAGCTGCTCTCTCAAAAGGGTTTAGTTCTAGCTGTTGATGCCGACCCCGCTATGAACCTTAATCAAGCTTTGGGTTTGCCACTGGATGAAAATAGAACCATAGGCAGAATAAGAGAAAAGATGACCGAGGATGTATACAAGAGGCGTTTCAGTCCTTCGATTTCAAAAAATGAATATATGTATGGCAAGATACTGGAATCGTTGGTGGAATCGACCGGTTTCGATCTTCTGGCTATGGGACGCCCTGAAGGACCCGGCTGTTACTGCGCACCCAATGAATTTCTACGAGCATCCTTGGATCAGTTAGTTAAATCGTACAAATATGCCTATATTGTTATGGACTGTGAGGCAGGCATGGAGCATATCAGCCGCCAAACGACAAGGGATGTGGCTGTCTTGCTTATCATGTCCGACCCCACTATGAGAGGTATCACCACTGCGGCCCGGATAAAGGAACTTATCGGAGAACTAAGAACAAAAGTAGATACAGTACGGCTGGTAGTGAATCGGGTTAAGGGTGAATTGTCTCCAGAGATAACAAAGGTAATAGATGAGTCCGCGCTTCAGATCGTTGCCACCATTCCTGAAGATCCAAATATTGCCGAGCTAGAAATGAAAGGAACCCCACTCATAGAACTACCTCAAGATTCACCTCT
>CAZCKW010000027.1:0-10701 GCA_964499375.1 uncultured Dehalococcoidales bacterium | reverse complement strand
ATTAAGTTATAAGCATCATCCGGGGCAATAAGACCAGCCATATCCTTAAGGCACAGGCTGTCTGCCCCCATCTTCTGAAGTGTAACAGCTTTGTTAACATAGTAATCAATATTGTAAACAGGTCCGCCCAGTTTCTGTTCAGTAAGTGAGTAGCATAATGTTCCCTGGATATGCTTCTTACAGTCTTTAATGGCTTTAAAGGCCGTCTCGAAATTGCGTTCATCGTTAACTGCGTCAAAAACACGGAAAACATCGATGCCACAATCAGCAGCATGATGAACGAAGGCAGTAACTACATCGTCAGCGTAGTGACGATAGCCTACCAGGTTCTGACCCCGGAGCAACATCTGCAGCCGTGTATGAGGCATCAGGTCCTTCAGGATACGGATTCTTTCCCAGGGATCCTCATTTAGAAATCGAGTCATAACATCAAAGGTAGCCCCCCCCCACACCTCCATAGACCAGAAACCAACCCTGTCCATCTCTGAAGCAATGGCTTCCAGGTCCTTGGTCCGCACCCGTGTAGCCAGTAGGGATTGATGACCATCACGAAAGCTAAGGTCGGTGACTTTCACCGCATTTTCATTACCAGATAAATTCATATTACCTCCTGCAGATAAATGCCTTAACCCATTTTAGAGGCTAATCACTAATGACCAGCCCAGCAAGGCATTAAAGGGGAATAATACCATTTTTTTAGGTGAATTAAAAATTTTCACAGCCCCCATAATCCCACAATCGCCGCTCATTCAGGATTGCTATTTTAATAGCTCCCTCTGATATAATCAACAACATGTCAGACAGACAGTCCGCGTTTGCAAGATGAGCGATGCTATTATGAGAGGTCGACCATAAAATGGCTACCGCTTATCTTTGCCTCGGCTCAAACCTGGGAGAGAGGGAGAAAAACCTGACTCAAGTCCTGTCATTGCTTTCCCAGGAGATAAACATGGAGAAGGTTTCGCCTGTTTATGAAACCGAGCCGGTAGGCTATAAAGAACAGCCGCTTTTCCTTAATCTGGTATGCCGGATTACAACCGATTTAAATCCCCGGGAACTCCTTCGTCTGGCTAAAAATATCGAACGCAAGATGGGAAGAGCACCCAGTAGGCAAATTAACTCACCCCGCCTTATCGATATTGACATTCTGTTTTACGATAACACGATTATAGAGACACAGGATTTAACCATTCCACACCCCCGCCTGTCACAGCGGGCTTTTGTTCTCATACCACTGTCAGATATCGCTCCGAAACTGGTCCATCCCGTGCTGGGTAACAGCATTGCCGAGCTGGCCAGCAACGTACCGGGAACTAGTGGGGTGCGAAAATATAACAGGGAGGTAATTTAATGTATCAGCTATTCGTGGAAGAACACTTTGATGCCGCCCACCTCCTTCGGAACTATCATGGTAAATGTGAAAACCTGCATGGACATCGCTTTAAAGTGGTAGTCCGCCTGGAGAGCATAAAAGTTGATGAAAATGGTTTAGCCTATGATTTTGCTCAAATAAAGCTCTATCTCAGGGAGGTACTTGCCCGCTTCGACCATGTCTTTCTCAATGAGACGACACCCTTCGATAAAATTGAGCCCTCCTGCGAGAATATTGCTACGACTGTATACGCTGAACTACAGCCTCGTTTCTCACAGACACCTGTTAAACTGGTATGTGTCGAGGTATGGGAATCACCCACCAGCGGAGTAGCTTATAGCCCCTGAGCTAAGTCTGGTGCTCATCCGGTGGCAGTAAATTGGGGATTGTGTCCACGATAGAATATGAATACTGACATGTAGCACAATATAGAGAGCCGGTTACGATTTCCTCACCTTCCTGTTCATCCACTTTAAGCTGCAAAGGACCTTTGCACACCGGGCAGGCTAGAATATTCATTAGCTCTTCTTTCATCGCAATCATTGATTATAGCACCTTACAATCTTTAAGATAAATATTGCCAGCAGGAGAGATTATAACCTTACGTCACGAATTTACAGTTGCTCCGCTAGAAACAGGCGAAATCGCCAGCTAAGGTGATATAATACTAATCAGGAGGGTAAGAAATGGCACTTCAAATAAAGAAAACCTATAGGGGCGTGAATACTGAGATGCTCCGTGACGAAATACGGGATCTGGTTCAAAAACTGGGAATTACAGCAGGCGATACCAGGGTACAAACATACTCCCTTCCCAGTGGCTCAACTCAATCCCGCGTTACCTTGATATTCAAAGCACAGGCCAGGCAAAAGGAAGAGTGTGGTTATGCCCATATCATAGGCTCACCAGATGGTGAAACAAGAATGCTCATCGAACTGGATGAAAAACAAATCCCTCAGGAAACAATATCAGCACTTCAAGAAGAGTTGGGTTTTTTACTCGACTCATACGAAGTAAAATGGTGATTCGTGAAAGAAACCAGGCTGGAGAGAAGAGAGAGACAACGGACAAAGGAAAAAGACAAGATACCTCAGCATGGCGGGAGCTTGAGAAGAATATATAAGGATGCTATATCCAAAAGAGTGAAAGGCGCAAAAGCTGGTAAATAGCTAATTCTATGGTGAAATCAAGTATAGTACCCATACCACCATCGCTGGCAGGTCTTCCGGTTATAACGCCAGAGCCCTGGTTACAGGTTGACGATGACCCTCACAAGCTACTTGAGGGACCGGCGTTCGACCGTGAAGGAAACCTCTTTATAACTTCGATTTTTGACGGGCGTGTATTAAAAATCACGCCTGATAAAAAAGTAGCAAGCATCTTCGACAACAAGGCTATTCGTCCCGATGGTACTGCTATTCACAAGGACGGAAGGTTATTCGCAGTCTGCCTGAGCGGGGAAATCATAGCTATGAATACTGATGGCAGCAACGTGATCTGCACCAAGGTTAGCTATAAGGGTAAGCCGATATGTGGAAACGATATCGTGTTTGACTCTCAGGGAAATTTCTATGTTACCGATTTCACCGGCACTGTTGCTGACCCCACAGGTGGGGTGTACCGCTTTTCCACGGATTTGGAAACCATCGAGCCTGTCATTCAGCATCTGGCATCACCAAATGGGGTCGCTCTTTCGCCAAAGGGAAACATACTCTGGATAAGTGAGACATGTCGAAACGAGATACTTCGCGTGGAACTGATGGAGGATGGAATAAACATCAGTCCTATTGCCGGGGTTACTATTCCCTATCGTTTCACGGGAAGCCCCGGGGGGCCTGACTCAATTGCAGTCGATATAGAGGGTAATGTATATCAGTGTCTCATCCACCAGGGTAGAATACTCATCCTGAATAAAAGGGGGTTCCCCATAGCTCACGTACTGGTTCCGGGCCGGGACGAAGGCCAACATCTGATGACACCCAACCTGGCTTTTAAACCAGGCACTGATGAGGCGTTTATGATTGCTTGCGGTGAGGGTGGAGCCTGGGTGTATAAATTCAACGGGCTGGCAAAAGGCCTGACATTGTTTTCGCATCAGTAACCCGAAACTTGAGGGCTCAGCGAGCAAGTGTACCTTATAGACAAACTTTGACCAGGAAATGGTAACAGTCTATAATCTGTAAGAAAGGTAGCTCCTAATGCATGAGAGTTGTGGCGTTTTCGGAGTTTATGCCCACGGAATAGACATAGCTCGGCTTAT
Organism: uncultured Dehalococcoidales bacterium; assembly: GCA_964499375.1. Classification (GTDB taxonomy): domain Bacteria; phylum Chloroflexota; class Dehalococcoidia; order GIF9; family AB-539-J10; genus CAZCKW01. The sequence goes on along the minus strand of CAZCKW010000027.1, from coordinate 7,069 downwards.
CTTTTTTGCTCTCTTCGCCCTCCAGCATCGCGGCCAGGAAAGCGCCGGTATTGCTGTCACCAACAGCAGTGGAATAGAAATACGTACCGGCATGGGGCTTGCTTCCCATGTATTTACCGAAACCGACCTAGCCCAACTTGAAGGTGATATAGGTATCGGGCACAATCGCTATTCCACCAAGGGCTCGAGTAACCCGGCTAACGCTCAGCCTATTGTGGTGAAATCAGACGGATTGACCCTCGCACTGGCACACAATGGCAATATAATCAATGTCGAGCTACTCCGCGATGAATTCCAGGAGCGCGGCTATAGCTTTCAGACCTCCTCCGACTCCGAAGTTGTCGCCAGCTTGATCCTGGCCTCTCCCGGCAAGGGGTGGGAGGAAAAGATAAAATACACCATGCGACGCCTGCAGGGAGCCTATTCACTCGCAATCATGGTTCAGGATAAGCTTATCGGAGTTCGCGACCCTCTGGGTGTTCGTCCCCTCTGCCTGGGAACTGTTGACAGTGGATACGTCATCGCCTCGGAAAGCTGCGCCCTGGATCATATAGGCGCCCAATTCTCCAGAGAAATTGAGCCCGGGGAAATCGTTATTATAGACCAGGGAGGACTTAAGAGCTTCAAGAAGAAAAGCAGTAAAAAAGCACTATGTATCTTTGAATACATCTATTTCGCCCGCCCGGACAGTATTATTCAAGGCAAACTACTTTACCAGGCAAGACAAGCCATGGGAGAAATGCTGTCTAAAGAGCATCCAGTTGAGGCTGACCTGGTTATGGGTGTTCCTGACTCAGCTACTGCCGCTGGCATTGGCTATTCCAAAGCTTCAGGTATCCCATATTGCGAGGGCTTGCTCAAAAATCGTTATGTGGGACGCACCTTTATCGAACCTGACCAGAGGCTCAGGGATCTTGGTGTTCAGCTCAAATTTAATCCTCTCTCCAGCATTATCAAAGGAAAGCGGATGGTGGTCGTCGATGACAGTATCGTTCGCGGTACCACCACCCCCCGAGTGGTCAGCTTGTTGAGGAAAGCTGGCGTTAAAGAGGTTCACCTGCGTATCTGTGCTCCTCCTATTCGCCATCCTTGCTTCATGGGCGTGGATATGGCTACTGAGCGGGAACTCATCGCTGCCAGATGCACCATCCCTGAGATTAGAGATTACCTCGGCGTTGATTCACTTGGCTACCTTAGCGTCGATGGTTTGCTTCAAGCCGTGGGTTTACCCCGGGATATCTTCTGCCTGGCCTGTTTTACAGGAGACTATCCCATCCCGGTACAAATGGGAATGGATAGGCTGGCAAGTAAAATAATACTTGAAGAGGAACCTGTTGGAAGCCAGAAATAAGCAAACATATATCTCTGCAGGCGTCAATGTTGAGGTAGCCGACAGGATAAAAAAGCTAATTGCCAGGCAGGCAAGAACTACTGTCGGGCCTCAAGCCTTTAGTTTTGGCTCCTTCGGCAGTATGTTCCAGCTCAAAGGTTACGACGAGCCCATCCTGGTCTCCAGCGCTGACGGTGTGGGCACCAAGCTTAAAATCGCTTCGCTCCTAAACAAGGATGACTGTACAGGCATGGATATTGTTAACCACTGTGTTAACGATATTCTTTGCTGTGGTGCCGAGCCACTGTTCTTCCTGGACTATATTGCCATGAGCAAGCTTGTGCCACAACAAGTAGAAGCTATCGTCACGGGCATAGCCCGGGCCTGCCAGAAGGTAGGCTGCTCGCTAATCGGCGGTGAAACTGCCGAAATGCCAGGCATTTACCTGCAGGGAAGCTATGACCTGGTCGGCTTCATCGTTGGTGTGGTGGAAAAGAGAAATATACTGGACGGCAGTACTATAGCTCCCGGCGACGCAGTCCTGGGTCTGCCCTCATCTGGCCTGCATACCAATGGCTACTCCCTGGTGCGCCGGGTTTTTGAAATAGAGGATAACCCTTCCTGTTTATATGATTTTTATACCGAGTTGGGAAAAACCCTGGGGGAGGAATTGCTACAGGTACACCACTGCTACTACCCTGAGCTTAAGTCAGTTCTGCCCTTGATTAAAGGGCTGGCACATATTACCGGTGGTGGGTTTAATGGTAATATACCCCGCATTTTGCCTGAGTATACTGCTGTTCATCTAAATAAGGGCTCCTGGGATATCCCTCCTATCTTTAAACTGATACAGGAAAGGGGCAATGTGGAAGAAGCGGAAATGTATCGAGTGTTTAACATGGGAATAGGTATGACCATTATGTGCTCGCCCCAGCAAGTGGGCAAATTGACGGCCACTCTACCTCAGGTTAAAATTATCGGTCAAGTTATTAAAACAAAAGGCGAGAAAAAAGCATTCATAGATTAAAGGAGAAAACATGCGAGCCATAATAAGCGTTTCCAACAAATCAGGCGTGGCCGATTTCGCACAGGGTTTGCAGGAACTCAATATCGATATTTTCAGCACCGGGGGCACCAAGAAATCACTGGAGGGGGCTGGAATAAAGGTCCACAGCATCTCAGAACTTACCGGCTTTCCTGAGATACTCGGCGGCAGAGTTAAGACCCTGCATCCGGCAGTTCATGGCGGTATCCTGGCCAGGCGTGATTTGCCTCAGCACCTGGCTGAGCTGGCTCAGAATAAAATTGAGACCATCGACATGGTGGTAGTAAATCTCTATCCCTTCGTGGAAACGGTGAGCAAAGAAGGTGTTTCTCTGGATGAGGCGCTGGAGAATATCGATATCGGCGGTCCGACCATGATTCGTTCAGCAGCCAAGTGTTTTCCTTCTGTCCTGGTAGTAGTCGCCCCCCAGGATTATGACATAATCCTGCAGAAGCTGCGCCAGGGCGGTGTAGATTTAGAGGATAGAAAAAGATTGTCTCAAAAGGCTTTCCAGCATGTAGCTATCTATGATACCGCTATCGCTCAATACTTGAGTGAAGAAGAAACAGCTTTCCCCGAAGAAATGACTATTGCCCTGAAAAAAGTCAGTAACCTGCGCTACGGAGAGAACCCACACCAGAAAGCTGTATTCTACACAGAGCAAAATGTAAGACAAAAGCAGGATAGCCTGGCTTCGCTCAGCCATCTTAACGGCCCTGAAATCTCCTTTAATAATCTGCTTGATTTCGATTCTGCCCTTAACATCCTCCAGCATTTCGCCACTCCCACAGTAGCTGTATTGAAACATACTAATTCCTGTGGACTTGCCAGCCATGATAACTTAGCTGAAGCCTACCGCAGAGCCCTATCAGGAGACCCTGTAGCTGCTTTTGGTGGCGTTGTTGCCAGCAATCGGCCGCTGGATTTGGATACTGCCCAGGAAATAAACAAGTCCCACTTTGACGCCATTATCGCCCCTGAATTTGAAAAGGAAGCCCTGGAGTTGCTGGGACGAAAAAAGAACCTGCGACTTGCCAAAGTACCACTCCTCAGTTATTCTTCACCTCTCTCTGAGTCCTATCCCGACTTCCGCCACGTTAGGGGTGGCTTCCTGGTACAGACATCGGACTTTTTCACCGAGATTGAACTCCAGCCTCGCATAGTCACCAACCGTCAACCTACCAGAGAAGAACTATCAGACTTGCTCTTCGCCTGGAAAGCAGTCAAAGGTGTGAAATCAAATGCCATAGTCATCGCTAAGGACAAGACATTACTGGGCATGGGTGCTGGTCAGCCAAGTCGCGTGGTAAGCGTCGAGCTGGCTTTAAACAGAGCTGGCGAGCAAGCCAAAGACAGTGTTCTTGCTTCCGATGCTTTCTTCCCCTTCCCTGATGGCCCCGAACTGGCAATTAAAGGTGGTGTCACCGCAATTATCCAGCCAGGTGGTTCTGTCAGGGACGAAGAGGTAATCGCCGTAGCCAATAAATACAATATCTCTATGGTATTCACCGGTACCCGTCATTTCAGACACTGACTCCAGGGGGAGAAAACAGATTACCGACGATAAGCAAAAGAGTCGATGGAACGCATGTAATCTGTCGGAGAGAAGGCAGGTTGTGTTTGAACAAGATACTCGAGAAGTCTTATAATTCGTTATTAATACTATGGCTAGAGTAGTACTTGTATCAGACATGCTGCGCGGGTTCCTTGAGGAGGGTTACCCACTTTATTGCGGTGTAAACGCTCGAACTATCATCCCCAATGTCAGGAAACTTCTTGAGCGAGAGTTACAGCATGACTCAAAAATTTTCTATCTATGCGACCACCACTCACCTGATGACCCTGAATTCAAAATGTTTCCGCCGCACTGCATTGAAGGCACTGCTGAAGCTGAAATTATACCGGAGCTTTCACCATATCCTGGCGAAATAATACCTAAAAAAACCTTCAGCAGCTTCCATAATACTACTCTGGACAAGAAACTGGACTCGCTCAAGCCCGAAACCCTGGTCGTCTGTGGTGTATGTACCCATATTTGCGTTCTGCAGGCAGTAATTGATGCCAGAAACAGGGGCTACGAAGTTGAAATCCCCGTTGATTGTGTTGCTTCGTTTGATAACAGGGCTCATTCTTTCGCGCTGGATTATATGGAAAAGGTGCTTGGAGCCAAGCTTATCAGACCGAAAGTTAGCTCTCCTCAACCCCACTTCGAAATTGCCGATTCAGTCCTAAGCGGGAAAACCGCTGATATTTATTTCCCACGCACTGTGGAAATACTTAAAAAAGAGGGCATTAATCCCGTAGCTACCATGGAGGTATTCCCCACACGGGGTGGTATTCTTTGTGGCATAGAAGAGGTAAAAGCACTGCTGGGAAAAGTACTCCCAGTAGAAAATCGTGAGGTCTGGGCACTTGGTGAAGGCGAGTCCTTCGACAAAAAAGAGGTAGTACTGCGTATAAAAGCCCCTTACCAGAGCTACGGAACTTATGAAACAGCCTATCTGGGTACTCTTGCCCATTGCAGTGGCTGGGCTGCTGCTGCCCGTGAATGTGTTGATGCCGCCGGGGGAATCCCCGTTATCAGTTTTGGCGCCCGTCACGTCCATCCTTCGGTGGTGGGTGTTATGGAGTACTCCGCTATCGTGGGAGGTTGCTCCGGATGTGCCAGCACAGTTGGCGCCGAGCTTGCCGGCGTCAAGCCCACCGGCACCATTCCTCATGCGCTCATAATTATCATAGATAACACTGCCAGAGCCACTATCGCCTTTGATAAGCACATGCCTCCCGAAGTGCCACGCTTCGCTCTGGTGGATACTTTTGAGGATGAGGTCAGGGAAAGTGTTACTGTGGCCAGAGCAATGCAGGGGAAGTTACAGGGTGTAAGACTTGATACTCCCTCGGAAAGAGGTAGAGTCACCGCCGATCTGGTCAAAGAGGTAAGAGCCTGGCTGGACCTCGAGGGATTTAAACAGGTAAAGATTGTTGTCAGTGGCGGACTTAACCCGGAGCGCATCCGATATTTCATCAACGAAAATGCGCCCGTCGATATATTCGCCGTTGGCAGCTACATCAGCGATGCCAGGCCTATCGATTTCACCGCTGACCTGCATGAGGTGGAAGGCAAGCCTATTGCCAAAAGGGGCAGGATGCCTGGCATCACCCCCAACCCCAGGTTGAAGAAGGTAATGTAAAACCAGGAAGCTACACCATCTCTCCCATCAGCCTATACCCACCACACAGTAAGTTATTATTTTTAACATCCACCGGATTAACGCTATCCCTGCAAGCTTAGCACTCAGGTTTGCAATGGACCTTCCCCCCATTGAGCAACTCCTTATTTTCTCCGGGCATTCCTGTTATTCTAGTACCTGTGACAACTTGCCTCCCTGCCCGGTCACCAAAATAGAAGGAAATCGGAATAACGAAAAAGTTCGGCACCTTTCCATATCTCTGAAAGTGTATGCTCTGGATATTATTTGCGACTCCAGTTAAAAAGGACGATAATTTAACTGGAGAAGGGGATGGGAATTAAACTATTTACTGAGCCAGAGCTTGAGAAACCCGACCTGCTTTGCGGCTGGCCTGGCATCGGAAATATCGGGCTACTCGCCGTTAACACCCTGAAAGGAGAGTTAGAGGCAGAGGAGTTCGGAGAAATAGAGCCCTGGGACTTTTTCTATCCCACCAGAGTCTCCATCCGAAATGGTCTACTGAGAGGCCTGGAGTTCCCCACTAACAAATTTTACTACAAGAAACTGGAAAAGCGAGATTTAATATTTTTCATTGGAGAGGAACAACCAACTGAGGGAGAGGGTAGGATGTACGCCAGGGGAGGAAAAGCTTACCAGATGGCCAATCTTGTTGTGGACGTAGCTGAAAAGTTTGGCTGCCGGAGGATTTATACTTCGGGTGCCTGTGTTGCGCCCATTCACCACACTATCAAGCCGAGGGTTATTTCAGTTGTTAGCTCTGAGAGCTTAATAGCAGAGGTAGAAAGATATCCCAACACGGTTTTCATAAACGAAAGAGGAGCAAGAGAAGGTGGGGGGGTTATCACAGGGTTAAACGGTCTGTTACTGGCAGTGGCTAAGAAGAGGGGATTGGAAAGTGTCTGCCTGATGGGAGAGATTCCAGACTGGCTTTCTAGCTCTCCCTTTCCCTATCCCAAGGCTTCCAAATCCGTGCTCGAGGTTTTTGCCGATATATTAGGAATTAGTATCGACCCTAACATTCTCAATGAGATGGTTGTCCGGATTGAAGAAATTGTTGCAGGTGTCTATAGCGCATTCCCGGCGGAGATAAAGGAGAGGTATGATGAAAGAAAGCTTGCTACCCAGGCCAGGCCTGGAGGGATAACCGAAGCCGACGCCAGATGGATTAAAGACCACATCGACGAAATTTTCCAGAAAAAGGGAGAGCAAGGTGGAGAGAAATCTGTTTGAAATCTACCGGTCCCCCCAGTTTCAAAACCCATCTTTAATTGTCGGCTGGCAAAACCACGATATTGGTAAATTGAGCTCCGGGATTATCAACTTTTTAAACCTGGAACTGGGCGGTGAGAAGGTAGCTGAAATCCAGCCCCCGGCCTTTTTCTCTCTGGGAGGTGCGACATTTAAGGAGAATTTAATCCAGGTTCCAGAAAGTAATTTCTGGGCTTGTGAGAACAGCGACTTTTTAATCTTCAGAAGCAAGGA
>CAZCKW010000026.1:0-10757 GCA_964499375.1 uncultured Dehalococcoidales bacterium | reverse complement strand
TTGCTATACAAAGAAGGAAGTGGAGATGGGCACTTGCTGGTTCAATTGCTGCTGCGATTGGCCCAACCCCCTTAGGTATAGCAGCTATTGTATTAGTAACATTATCCAAGAACGAATTTAAGTAGATTTAGCCACAATATCAGAATAGAGCTTCAAGCTATCCTCAAACTTAACTGACCGGGTGTATCTCGGTACCATGTCCAGGCTCTCCAAGCCACCAAGCCTCATATCGATGATAGCTTTATCACGCTTACAATAACAGGGGTCAAGCAAAGAATGATAAATAGTTATTGTCTTCTGAATTGTCCCAGGTGCTCTGGAGATGATAAACTTATTAAGTAGCTCAGTTGTGAACTTTTGTGGATTTTTCTCTTATAACTTGGAAGTCCCTGTAGCTCAGATGGACAGAGCAGCTGCCTTCTAAGCAGCGGGTCGTGGGTTCGAATCCCTCCAGGGACGCTTTCTCTTTTTTAGTTAAAACCTGGTTTAAACTTTTCTAGTTACCATTTTATATATTGGTGGCACTTTATACATGAGTCAGTGCAGATATTTGCGCTACCTGTGCCGATTATGCTACATTACACACGTTTTAACGGTCAGTAATTTAGGAGAATAGTGGAAAATCTATCGGTAAAAGAACTTTTAGAAGCGGGTGCTCACTTCGGTCACCCCACCAGCTTATGGCACCCCAAGATGAAGAAGTATATTTTTACCCAGCGCAATGGGATACATATCATAGACCTGGAGCAAACTGTTACCCTTCTGGAAAGAGCGTGCTCTTTTGCTCGGGACCTGTCAGCAAGTGGCCAGGCTATTCTATTTGTAGGTACCAAGAAGCAGGCTCAGCAGGTTATAGAGGAGGAAGCTAAAAGATGTGGTGCCTATTATGTCAATCAGAGATGGCTGGGAGGGATGCTTACAAATTTTGCCACTATACAGGCTCGAATTGATTATCTGGTTCGATTAGAAGATAAAAGGGAAAAAGGCGAGTTTGATTTCTTGATTAAGAAACAAAGGGTAAGGTTAGAAAAGGAGATCTCTCGATTAAATGAGCAAATGGGTGGCTTCAAAGAGATGACTGCCCTTCCAGGAGCTCTTTTCATTGCTGACCCTATCAAGGATAAGATCGCATTTGCCGAGTCCAGAAAAAAGGATGTTCCTGTAATAGCTGTTGTGGATTCTAATTGCAACCCTGACGATATTGATTACCCCATTCCTGCTAATGATGATGCTATCAAGGCAATCAGATTGGTTTGTAGTAAAATTGCTGATGCCATAATTGAGAGTAAGACGACGGAAATTCCGACAGAAGTAGAAACCACTGAATTAACATCTACAGAGACTGAAGAACCCATTGGGATTGGTGGTTCTTATACATTTAATCCTGAGGAAAGCTAATCTGATGGAAGTGTCAACGGAAGCTATAAAAGAAGTAAGAGGAAGAACTAATGCTGGTGTGCTTGAGTGTAAGAATGCCTTGCTGAAGTCGGGTGGAGATATAGGAAAAGCAATTAAGGAGCTAAGACTTCGTGGATTGGCGATTGCTGAAAAGAAGGCAGGGCGCATTGTGGGCGAAGGAGTTATTGAGGCGTATGTCCATCATACAGGACAGGTTGGTGCAATGGTGGAGGTGAATTGTGAGACCGACTTTGTAGCTCGCACTGACGTGTTTAAGCAGCTTGCTCATGATTTGGCTATGCAAGTGGCTGCTGCGTCACCACAATTTATCACCGCTGAAGAAATACCACCAGATGCAGAATTAGAACCCCAGGAAGTTTGTCTTATGCTTCAACTCTTTATCAAAGAGCCCAGCAAAACGGTGGGCGAAATTGTTACCGAAGCGATAGCCAGAGTAGGAGAAAATATCAAGATACGAAGGTTCAGCAGATTCGAACTAGGCTGCTAGCTATCAATATTAATTATCCTTACTGAGGGCTGTTTATGGTAGACAGGATACTCCTCGAATTAAACCTGAAGATGCAAAAGTCCATCGATGGTTTAGTGAGGGAATTGGCTGCTATCCGTACTGGACGAGCTAACCCAGCTATAGTCGAGAATATTATGGTTGATTATCATGGTGTTCCTGTTCAGCTTCATCAGATTGCTGCAATTTCTACCCCTGAAGCTAATTTAATTGTCATTCAACCCTGGGAGAACAACTTATTACGGAGCATCGGGAAGGCAGTTCTTAAATCTGACATTGGCATTAATCCTATGAATGATGGAAGTGTAATTAGAATGGTCATTCCGCCTCTTAGCGAGGAACGTCGCATTGAGCTGGCAAAGGTTGTGTCTAAAAAGGTAGAGGAGCGGCGTGTGGTGTTACGCAATACAAGACGTGATTTCATCGGAAAGTTTAGGGATATGGAGAAAAACAAGGAAATATCACAAGACGAACTTAAGAGCGCTATCAAGCGTGTCGATGAGATTAATGACAGTTTCCTGGATAAAGCTACTGAAGCAGGGCAGAAGAAGGAAAAGGAAATAAGGGAAATATAACCTTAAAAGTTACAGAGGGCTTAGAAACCCTTACTTTTTAGATTCAATGTCCAACCTAAGCAAAATATTTAGCCTGTAACAGTTTAAAAGCTGGTAAAATAGGCTTATGCTCAAGCAAAGACTTGTCACCGCTGCTATATTTATACCTCTCATTATTATACTTGTGTGGTTTGGTGCCCCCTGGTTTAGTATTTTCCTAGCCATAGTTGTGTTAATTGGAACTTTCGAGTTCTTACGCATGACTGAAGGATTCGACAAAAGATGCCCTCTGACTTATTTTGGTCTGCTATGGTCGTTAGCGATTGCCCTGAGTCCTTACTACAAAGGCACAAATATATTACCTGTAGTTATGGCGTCTGCTGTAGTGGTCTCTTTAATCTGGCTATTGTTCTACTCGCCGCGGGAAAAAGCTTTTCATAACTGGGCATGGATGCTGGCGGGTGTGCTTTATGTCGGGTGGATGCTCAGCTACTGGATAAATCTACGAACTTTGGAAAATGGAGCGAGTTGGGTCTACCTGGCTATGTTCAGCGTTTTTGCTAATGATAGCGGTGCCTTCTTTGTAGGGAGGGTATGGGGTAAACGTCCTTTAGCCTTAGCTATAAGCCCTGGTAAAACCAAGGAGGGAGCCTTGGGTGGTATATTGAGTGCTATTGTGGCCGCTATAATAATATACCAGATTCCGATTCTCTTTTCTTACTCCACTCTTGAATACTGGCAGGTTATACTCATCGGTGGTCTAATTGGTATCTTTGCCCAACTTGGTGACCTGGTTGAATCGTTGCTTAAGCGTAACATAGGAGTGAAAGAGTCAGGCAATTTGCTGCCAGGACATGGTGGTGTTCTTGACCGTTTCGACAGCCTCATATTTGTTGGGGCAATGGTATACTATTACGCGTTATGGATAGTGGCATAAAAAGAATAGCTATCCTGGGATCAACAGGTTCTATAGGTCAACAAACCCTGGATGTCATCCGTGCGCTTACTGCCAAATTTCGCGTAATAGGTTTAGCTGGAGGTGCAAACCTCAGGCTGCTGGAAAAACAAATCAATGAATTTCAACCTGTAATGTTTTATTCCTCGGTTAAGCCTGATTTTTCCTGTAAGTGTGAATTCTTGTCTATGGAACAAATTGCTTGCCATCCAGAGGTCGATTTAGTTCTCGTGGCTACCTCGGGCAAAGCAGGATTAGAGCCAACGTTGGCAGCTTTAAGAGAGGGGAAAACCGTTGCTCTGGCTAATAAGGAAGTATTGGTAATGGCAGGTGAAATAATCATTCAAGAAGCAGAATGTCACCGTGCCCAGATACTCCCCGTTGATAGCGAGCATAGCGCTATCTGGCAATGTCTTCAGGGAGAACGAAGTAAACCGAAGAAGATTTTCTTAACTGCTTCTGGTGGGCCCTTTTATGGCTATTCCTTATCTGAGTTAAGCGAGGTAACGGTGAAGCAAGCTCTCCATCACCCCACATGGAAAATGGGAAGAAAAATCACTGTCGATTCAGCAACGCTGTTAAACAAAGGGCTGGAAGTTATCGAAGCGCATTGGCTTTTTAATATTCCCTTTGAAAAGATTGATGTATTAATTCATCCACAGTGTATTGTTCATTCTATGATAGAGTTTATGGATGGTGCGGTAAAAGCTCAGCTTAGTTTTCCTGATATGCGCTTGCCTATCCAGTATGCACTTTGTTATCCTGAGCGTTTATTAAATATGAAGTTACCGAGTCTGGATTTTAGTAAAGTCCGTTGTCTGAATTTTGAACCAGTAGAGAAGAGCAGGTTTCCCTGTTTCGAGCTAGCGTTGGATGCTGGTAGGTATGGTGGGACTTATCCGGCGGTGCTTTGCGCCGCTGATGAAGTTGCCGTACAGCTTTTTCTCTCTGGACAAATCGGTTTCCTTGATATCGCTACAATAATAGAAGACGTTTTACAAAGACACCAGAGTATAAGCAAGCCCACCGTGGATGAAATTTTAGAGGCTGATGCCTGGGCAAGAGAACATATTGAGCACCTCTATCCCCGTTCATGTGGGGGGTGCAAGTAATGGACATTGCTATAATTATTATTCTTTTCGTTGTGACTCTATTTGTCGTGACTTCTGTTCATGAGCTGGGGCATTTTATTACTGCCAGGCGTGTTGGGGTAAAGGTAGAGGAATTTGGTCTGGGGTATCCACCGCGGCTCTTTGGTATTAAGTGGGGCGATACCCTGTATTCAATCAATGCTATACCAGTGGGAGCCTTCGTCAAGAGTATCGGGGAAGATGACCCTACGGTGTCCGGGAGCATTGCCAGTAAGGGTCCCTGGAGGCGGTTGGGAATCTATGCAGCAGGTCCAGTAGCCAACATTTTTCTAGCTTTTATCCTGCTCAGTGCATTTTTTATGCTTCCTACGAGTGTTGTAGCTGGTGATGGTGTTATGGTGCACTCTGTGAGGGTTGGTTCACCAGCAGAGAATGCAGGAATTGAGCCTGGAGACGTTATCCTGGAGATAAATGGGGAGCGTGTTTACACATGGGGAGGTGTACAGAGCATAATAAATTCGTATGAGGAAGGTGAAGAGATAACTTTTGTCTTACAGAGGGATGACACTCAGCAAAAAACGAGTCTTAAGCCACGGTATGATCCTATATTGGAGAGGCGGGCAATAGGTATAGCCCTGTGCTGGAATATAGTAAGTAAGGTTGAGGAGGGGTCAGAAGCATATAATGCTGGTATTTTAGCCGGGGACACCATCGTCAGTGTCAATGGGCAAGCGGTATATGATAGCGAAAGCATGTCTGACGCGTTGAATCATGTTGCCGACGAACAGGAAGCGCAACTAGTACTATTGAGAGGAGAGGAGGTAGTTACAACCAAGCTGGTTAAAAAATCTGGTACTATGCAGCAGATTATGGGCGCTGAACTGAGTTGGGTAAAAGGAATTCATATCGAGGATGAGCGACTTTCTGTATGGAAGGCGACTTATCTGGGAGGCAGCTTCATTATCCATATGCCTCAGATGCTGGTGGCTTCCATTCCACTGATTAAAGAAGACCCGGGCAAAGCTCTCGTGGGACCAATAGGTGCGGGCCAGTTAGTTGTGGAGGCAGTAAACTCATTTGGATTCAGCAATGTGCTATTTATGGCTGGTATTATTAGCTTGGGTATTGGTTTATTTAATTTCTTCCCTATTCCTCCCCTGGATGGTGGAGGAATGCTAGTGGCGCTTATTGAAGGAGTCAGGCGTGGAAAACGCCTCTCTCAGCATGCACTGCGTTTGGTCTATACTATAGGTACTGCTTTCTTGATTTCACTGATGGTGCTGATAACTTTCAATGATATACTGCGCTTGATTGAGGGCAGGAGTTTTGGGTTATGATTCGCCGGATTTCTATCCCTTTAAAAGTTGGTAAAGTAACAGTTGGTGGTGATGCAGCAATCACGGTGCAATCTATGACTAAAACCGACACTCGTGATATTCCTGCTACCGTGAATCAAATCAGGCAGCTAGAAGACTGTGGGTGCGAAATAGTGCGAGTAGCAGTTCCAGATAAAGTAGCAGCGGAAGGTATCTCAGTCATAAAGAAAAGCGTTTCCGTGCCTGTTATTGCCGATATTCATTTTGACTACCGTTTGGCTTTAGCTGCTTTAGAAGCTGGCGTGGATGGACTACGAATCAATCCGGGCAATATTCATCAAAGGGAGCATATTATTAAAGTGGTAGCTGTTTGCAAGGAGAGAGAAACACCTATCCGTGTTGGAGTGAATGCTGGCAGCCTGCCTTTAAATTTCAAACCGGATGCTCCTTTAGCTGAGCGAATGGTTGATATGGCGTTGGAGCAGATAAAGCTTATGGAAAACCTGGATTTCAATTTGATTAAGGTTTCCCTGAAAGCCTTTGATGTGCCTGCTACTATTCAGGCTTACCGGCTGATTGCGAATAAAATATCCTATCCTTTACATCTGGGTATCACTGAAGCGGGACCTCCCCAGACAGGGGTTATTAGAAGCGCTGTGGGCATTGGTATACTTCTTGAGCAGGGAATTGGTGATACCATAAGAGTTTCACTTAGTGCCCATCCCTGTGAAGAGGTATTTGCTGCTTATGAAATTTTAAAGAGCCTGGGACTTCGTCAGCGGGGTCCTACACTGGTCAGCTGCCCATCATGTGGTCGGGCTGAGGTTGATGTTGTTGCCCTGGCTGAAGCTGTGGGTGAATACCTTAAAGGGATTACCAAGCCTATCAAGGTAGCAGTAATGGGGTGTGTGGTCAATGGTCCTGGAGAGGCCAGGGATGCTGATGTGGGCATTGCCGGTGGCAAGGGTAAGGGTGTTATATTTAGGAAAGGAAAGGTGGTGAGAACAGTAACGGAGGGAAAACTGTTGGAGGCTTTAATAACAGAGATAAAAGAGGTTGTCTGAGCTTTGGTGAGGAATTGGCATAATTTGATTAGTTACTTAAAGGGTTAATAGTTTTTTTAGGAGTAAGAAAATGCGTTACTCAAAACTTTTCGGCAAGACTTTAAGACAGTCACCGGCTGAAGCGGAAAGCATAAGCCATCAACTTCTTATTAGAAGCGGCATGGTTGCCCAAGTAGCTGCTGGAATATATTCCTATTTACCATTAGGCTGGCGAGCGCTTAAGAAGATAGAGCAGATAATCAGAGAGGAAATGAATAATGCAGGGGGGCAGGAATTGATGCTGCCGGTGTTACAGCCTCTTGAGTTATGGCAACAATCAGGTCGCCGTGCTTCTTTTGGTCAATCGCTGTTTACCTTGACTGACCGCAAACAGCATGAGTTAGTTTTAGGACCTACTCATGAGGAAATTATTGCTGACCTTGCACGGAGACATGTGCAGAGCTATCGTGATTTACCATTGCTTCTTTACCAGATACAGACAAAATTTCGTGATGAGCCTCGTCCTCGTGGTGGATTATTGAGAGTCCGTGAGTTCATTATGAAGGATCTTTACAGCTTTGATGTAAATGATGATGGTCTGGATATAAGCTATAAGAAAATGAGCCAGGCTTACAAGAAAATTTACGCTCGCCTCGGCTTACCCGCATTTATGGTGGAAGCCGACAGTGGTGCTATAGGTGGCAAAGACTCCCATGAGTTTATGGTTATCGCTGAATCGGGCGATGATGAAATTATTTACTGTCCCAAGTGTGGTTATGCTGCCAACGCCGAGAAAGCTCAGGGAGTTAATACAAGGGCAAATAGCGAAGCCCAGCTTCCTGTGGAGGAAATAGATACTCCAGGGGCAGAAACCATGGAAGAAGTAGCTGCTTTTGTTGGTGCGCCGTTGAATCGAACCCTTAAAACTGTGTTTTATTCTGTTGATGGTGAACTCGTCTTTGCTGTCATTCGAGGTGACCTGGTTGTGAATGAGACAAAGTTGAGAAATCTGTTGAAATGTTCAGGACTTCGGTTAGCCTCCGTGGACGAGGTGAGCGGGACAGGTGTAATAGCAGGTTTTGCCTCACCCATGGGTATAAAAGGTGTCAGGGTTATTGCAGATAATTCTATAACTTTAGGTTCCAACTTCATCGCCGGCGCTAATAAACGAGGGTATCACTTCAAGAATGTCAATTACCCCAGGGATTTTCAGATTGACCTTATGGCTGACATTGCTCTGGCTCGAGGTGGTGATGCTTGTCCCGGTTGCGGAAATGCGTTAACGGCTACTCGTGGCATTGAGGTAGGACATATATTTAAATTGTGCACTTTTATCAGCGAAAAAATGGAGGCATTTTTTCTGAATCAGGATGGCATATCCCAGCCTATGGTTATGGGTTCTTATGGTATTGGATTAGGGCGCCTTTTGGCAGCATTGATAGAACAAAGCCATGATAATAAAGGCATTATATGGCCGCTAATGGTTGCTCCCTATCAAGTACATCTTTGCCCTCTGCATTTAGATAATCCCTCTGTTGCCACTGAGGCTGAAAAGGTGTATCAATCATTGGAAGAAAAAGGGGTGGAAGTTCTATTCGACGACCGCAATGAATCGCCCGGGGTTAAATTCAATGATGCTGATCTTCTTGGAATGCCTCTAAGGTTGACCCTGAGTCCGCGCACACTTAAAAGTAAGGAAATTGAACTAAAGTGGCGTACAGATAAGGAAGCTCAGCTTTTACCACTCGATAATTTAGTTAATCAGATTAATGGGTTGTGGAGGGAAAAGTCAGCCCGACAATTAGCAAGTTGAGGGTTGCCATTTCCTGCTTATTTGACCTCTTTTAGGATTAACTTGGCATTAATTTCGCATTCCCTATCCTGGCTAGTCTTCAATATATCACCTTAATTCTATGTAAGATTGAGATGATAAGCATGGTTTATCGACTAAAGGGAAGAACAGAGAATGTTAGACAGGAGACTTGACAGAATTATTTCCACTCCGTTAAAATATGCACATATGCGAATATACGCATATACGAATTTAATTCCATCGTTTTTTACATATGCGTGAGTTAGTTAAATCTTGCAGAGCCCTATCAGATGAGACCAGGCTGAGGGTATTAAATGTGCTCGTGGAACAGAATTGTTGCGTTTCCGAGGTAATGAGAACTTTACAAATTTCCCAAACTCGCGCTTCACGGAGTTTAAGCACCCTTTATGACGCAGGATTTTTAAAGCTAACCAGGCATGGTCTTTGGTCTCTATATTCAGTAGATGAAAAAGGTTTGCAGAAGTATGCCATAGTTCTGATTGAGGGTGTTAAAAGAGCATTGCAGAATGATGAAATAGCTTTGATGGACAAAAACAGATTGATAAACGTTAAGAGATTAGGTCCGGGATAGGTATACGAACTATGATATACTCTGTTCTTTTCGAGGTTGAATAGATGCTGTTAGGCTTTAATAAAAGGTTTTGGTCTTTTATTACTATTATTGTAGTTGTTGGGATAGTATTTAGTATGAATCCCTGTCATAATCGGCAGCAAGATGCTGTGCAAGCTTCTGTTCCAGCCACAATTTCTATTAATCATGTAGATGATTGTGGCATTTTACCCAACTCTCCATTTTACTTTACTAAAGATTGGAGCAGAACTATCCGCCTTTTGTTCGTTTTTAACAGCCCCAAAAAAGCTGAATTGTCATTGAGATTTGCTAATGAGGATGCGCTGGCTATAAAAGAACTATGTCAAAGAGAAGAATATATACTCACAGGGAAGCAATGTGGCAGTTTCCAGGAGCAGCTACAAGAGACACTCAAGTGGGTGGTGAAGACGAGGCAAGAAGGTAAAGATACCAAAGGGTTGATGGGCAAACTCAGAGAAGACACCCTTGACCAACAGCTAATTTTGGCCAGCGTACTGGAACAGGTACCAGAATGGGCAAAGGAAGGGATTTTAGGCGCTATTGAGAATTCGAGTTCTCTAATGGGACATACTATTGAAAAATTACAGGGAAAACAGAAGATGGATCAGTTCAGAGAGGATCTCAGCATTCAATTCGGTGATGTGGATAGTGAGACACAATTTAGAATTCGGGAAAGATTGGGAATGGTGTCCCAAAATCCTGAGGGAGTTGCTGGTTCTGTAAATATCCCAACGCCCGTGAATCATCCACCGGCTATTACCAGTTTGGTAGCCGATGATGAATGGCTTACCCCGATAGATAAATGCCATATTATGTGCCAAGCTGAGGATCCCGATGACGATAGCTTGAACTATGAATGGTCAGCCAGTGGAGGTCAGATTTCTGGCTCAGGCCCATCCATTACCTGGATTCCCCCTGAAAAGGAAGATAATTATGATGTTATAGTCATAGTCAGTGATAGTTGTGGTGGAGAAGATACTGCATCATTGACTATTAACGTAGAGTTCCCACCTCCACCGGTTATTGAGAGCTTGATAGTCACTCCTGAAACGCCTAAATATTTTGTTGAGCAATTAGTGGGATATACAATCTTGAAAAATAAAAGGTGTGAAATAGAATGTGTTGTTTCAGGTGGAGACAGGTTGAGCTATGAATGGTCGGCTAGTAAAGGTGAAATCACTGGTGAGGGTGCTACAATTACATGGACTGCGCCTTCCCGTAAATCTGATGTTGTTCTTACTGTATCGGTATCTGATAGATATGGTAATATCATCAATGGAGAAATCTATCTTCATGTGAGCGACTGTGCCTGGTGCTTTGGCTGAGAGTGATAGATAAGTAAGACTCTGACTTAAGGCGTGGGCACCTGAAAGTTGTTATATTTATAGCTCAGGCAGATTGCAAATAAGTTGCTTTTTACTCTGTCTGTAATCTTGAAAAAGTTGCTA
>CAZCKW010000025.1:1569-10965 GCA_964499375.1 uncultured Dehalococcoidales bacterium | reverse complement strand
CAGGAATGCTGCTATCAACCAGGGAGCCTGTGTTGCTGTGTTCAGCCTGGAAATGGCCCGTGAATCGGTGGTTCAACGACTTCTAGCCAGCGAGTCGGGTGTGGATTCCAAGTATATCCGGTTGGGACAGTTTAATGAAAATGATGAGCTAAAAATCATGGAGGCCAGTGGAATACTATCCGAGGCGCCGATATATGTTGATGATTCGCCTCAGGTTCGAGCTATAGATATCAGGAGCAAGGCACGGCGACTTCAATTCGAGCATAAGATTGACCTGATAATTGTTGACTATATACAACTGATACAGGGTGATGGCAAGAATGAAAATCGAGTTCAGGAATTAAGCAAAATAACCCGCTCTTTAAAGATACTGGCCAGGGAGCTGAACGTGCCAGTGCTGGCTGTGTCCCAGCTCAGCCGGGCTGCGGAATTGCGAACTGCCCATGTGCCCCAACTTTCTGACTTACGTGAAAGCGGTACCATTGAGCAGGATGCTGATATTGTCGCTTTTATTTACCGGGATGATATTTATAGTACCGAGGAAGTGTGGAACAGGGAGCATGATATTGAGAAGGAACCCTACCCGCGTGGTATAGCAGATGTTATTATAGCCAAGCACCGTAATGGCCCTCTGGGGCGGATTAAGCTGCGCTTCCTGAACAAGGCTGTTAAATTCGTTGAGGCCAGTTGGGAACAGAACGAGTCAGTCACGGCTTTTTGAGGGATAGTCAGATGCCAGATAAGAAATTTCCTGGTTTTTCAGCAGTGGAAAAATCTACACCTTTGCCTGATGATTTCTTTTCCCGGGTGTTGCCCCAGATTCAGGATATAGCTGAGCTTAAGGTAACGTTGCGTATCTTTTATCTGGTCCATCACAGGCAGGGAAACCCCGGCTTTGTCACGTTTAGTGAGTTGCTGTCTGATAGCGTGCTGATGGCTGGGATGGAAGGGGATACGCTTCGCCATACTTTAAGCCTGGCGATAGACAGGGGCACCATTTTACCGCTGAACCTGGAAATAGATGATAAGCAGGAAGACGTTTATTTCGCCAATATGGAAGGTGACCGGGAGACCATTGATAGAATCAGGCGTGGTGAGATTCACATAAAAAACACCAGAGAATTGAAAGCTGGCGGGGATAGAGTGGGGTTTACGGCTAAACCGTCCAATATCTTCACTCTCTATGAGCAGAATATAGGTGTGCTAACTCCCATAATTGCTGAAGAGCTCAAGGAGGCAGCGAAGCTCTACCCCTCGCAATGGATTGATGAGGCTTTCAGAGAAGCGGTACTGTTGAATAAGCGTAGCTGGAAATACATTTCCCGTATTCTTGAACGCTGGTCAAGGGAAGGCAAGGATAATGGAGAATATAGAAAGAGTGATAAAAAGGGTGGTTCCGATAAATACATCAGGGGCAAGTTCGGGCACCTGGTCAAAAGATAATCTTGCATCTCATCCTGGCACTGAGCCCCCTGTTTCACATCGGTCCGGGCGTAAAGCGGTATCGGATGGGACTCAGGGGAAGATAGGTGAAGAAGCCTGTCCTATCTGTGGGGGGGCCGGGTTTGTTCATCCTCTGTTGAGCTCGGGGGAGCCTGACTTTAGCCAGGTGGTGCCCTGCCGCTGCAGGAGAGAACAGCTTCAGTGGGAGAAACGACAATACATTCAGAAATACAGTAACCTTGGTTTTCTGTCACGGCTTACCTTTGACAGCTTATCTCCAGAAGGAAAGAAGGACGATGCCGTTTCGCGGGAATGTTTTACCCGTGCTTACCAGGTGGCGAAAGCCTTTGCGGATAATCCCCAAGGCTGGCTGCTGCTGTTCGGGCCTGGTGGCTGTGGTAAGACACATCTAGCCTGCGCTATTGCCAATCACCGTCTTAACCAGGGACAGTCTGCCTTTTATATTGGAGTTGCCGACCTCATGGACCACCTGCGCTCTGCTTTCAGTCCCACAAGCGATATAACCTATGATGAGCTGTTTGAGCATGTGAAGAATACACCACTACTGGTGCTTGATGATCTGGGTACAGGGGGTGCTACATCGTGGGCAAAGGAGAAATTGGAGCAGCTTCTCAACCATCGTTTCAATGCCAGGCTGGCAACTGTGATTACCACTGATGTGCCGATGGAGAAGCTTGATGAGCGTTTGAGGGGTCATTTCGGGGATAATGAATTCTGCCAGGTGTGTATAGTGGAGCAGAAGTCATCGCTGGAGCGGCTGGGTAAATTGCCGCCGGGGCTGTTACGAAATATGATCTTTGATAATTTCGACTACAAACGATTGAATCTGTCACTGGAACAGCGTCAGAACCTGCAGCAGGCTTTCAATCTGGCAGTAGATTTTGCTCGTAATCCAGAAGGCTGGCTGGTGCTTCAGGGCGTTAATGGTTGTGGTAAAACCCATCTGGCGGCGTCTATTGCTAATTATCGTTCATCGCAGGGTAAACCGACCTTTTTCGTTGTTGTTCCTGAGCTGCTCGACCACTTACGCTCCACCTTCAGTCCGGAGAGCAAGGTGCCGTATGATGAGTTTTTTGAGCAGATAAAGCAAACCCCGCTGCTGATACTCGATGATTTTGGAGAGCAGTCGGCTACTTCCTGGGCACAGGAGAAGCTATACCAGCTAATTAACTATCGCTATAACGGCAGATTACCGATGGTGGTTACCACGTGCCTTTCGCTGGATGAGATTGAGATGCGAATCAGCTCGCGAATGGTGGACCCGATGCTAAGCCTGGTATTTAATATCATTGCACCTGATTACCGTGGTGATGTCAAGGCCAGTCGGCGGACTAAACGCTACTGATTGATTTGAGCTAACACCGTGCTGAATGAGGCCGGCCAGCTTATTAGTTGTTAAAAAAGAGGGGGCGTCTCAGTTTGAGGCACCCCCTCTCTAAATTCTCGTGTTTGGCCTTATCTAGAAGTTGACCTTGTCCAGTCCTTTCAAGCCCAGTATAGCTCGTGCTTCGTCGGGCGTAGCCACCTCTCGACCAAGGTCTTTAGCCATTCTAACTACCTTTTCCACCAGCTCGGCATTGGTCTTAGCCAGGACCTTCCTGTCGACGTAAATGTTATCCTCCAGGCCTACCCTCACGTGTCCTCCCATCATGATGGAAAGGGCAGCCACGTTAAACTGGTGTGGGAATCCGCATCCTATGACTGACCACTGGAAGTTATCCGCGCCGAACAGCCTGTCTGCGGTATGTTTCATATGCATGATATCTTCCGGTGCGGAGCCAATACCGCCCAGTACACCGGTGACAAACTGCAGCCAGAGTGGTGTCTCGATGATGCCGTCTCTGACCAGGAATCTGACATTGTACAGGTGTCCCACGTCATAGGCCTCACATTCCGGCTTGGTGTTATTGGCTTTCATGGTTTTGCAGAAGTGCTCCAGGTCAGCGAAGGTGTTCCTGAAGACGAAATCCTTGGTCATATCGATATAGCCTTTTTCCCAGGAATATTTGTAATCCTCATCCTTGTATCTCTTGGCGAGGGGGTGGATGGAGAAATTCATTGAGCCCTGGTTGAAAGAGGCGACTTCGGGCTTGAAGGTGGGGACAACCTTTATTCTATCCTCCACGGATAGCCCCAGTCCGCCGCCGGTAGTGACGCAGATGATTGCGTTGCATCTTTTCTTTATGCTGGGAAGTATCTTCTTGTAAACTTCCACATCGGTAGTCGGTTTGCCGTTTTCGGGGTTACGGGCATGAACATGTACAGAGGCTGCTCCGGCCTCGGCTGCTCCCACTGCGCTATCTGCTATTTGCTCCGGTGTCAGTGGTATGTAGGGTGTTTGCACCGGCATGGTCACTCCACCGGTTATGGCGCAGGTTATGATAAGTTTTTCCATTTGGTACTACCTCCTTAAGTTTTGTTTATTATATTTTGTATATCTGAGTAAGCAGACGCATCCTGGTGCGTTACAGCTGTCAGATTACCGTTGCTGGTATATCTCCTTAACCCTTTCAATCAGCCATTTGTCTCGCTTCTTCACGATTTCCTGTATCTTCTCCGGTGTGTAGGACAGGAAACCCTCGCCTGTTTTAATACCCAGTTTACCTTGCTCGGCGTTATTCTTCAGCAGGTTGGGTGGTATGAACCTGTCGGCAAGATGTTTGCCCAGGTAGTCATAGGCGTAGTAGAAGGTGTCCATTCCACCGAGGTCTATTATCTGTAGAGGTCCCATGATGGGGAGTCTCAGTCCCAGTGTTAACTTGACAGCCGTGTCGATGTCCTCGGCGCTGGCAATGCCTTCCTCCAGGATTCTTATGCTCTCAAGCAGGATTGCTGCCTGGATTCTCACACCGAGGAAGCCCGGATTGTCTTTACATGTTACCGGGACTCTCCCCAGCCTGTTAACCAGCTCTAAGGTTATCTGGGCAAATTCATCTGAGGTCTGGGGACCTTTAAATACCTCTACCAGAGGCATCAGGTGTGGTGGGTTCCACCAGTGCATACCCACAAACCTGTCGGCTCTACCGGTAGCAGGGGCTAAATCGGCGATGCTGATTGAGGAGGTGTTGGTGGCGAAGATGGCATGTTTGGGACAGATCTCGTTGATTTCGCTGAAAATCTGCTTCTTCAGGTTGGGGTCCTCTTTAAGGGTTTCAATTACAAAATCGGCGTCCTTGACGGCTTCAGCTCTGTCGTTGGTAGCATTCAGGTTTGAGGATACGGCTCTGGCTTCATCCTGACTCATCAAGCCGTTTTCGGTCATCCTCTCCACGTTTGCCTTGATTTTGACCTGTGCCTGTTGTAAGGTCTCCTCCCTCCTGGTGGTCATGTTTACCCGGTAACCTTTCTGGGCGAAAGTTTGAGCGATACCGTGTCCCATAAAACCTGCACCGATCACGCAAACAGTTCTAATATCTTCAACTTTCATAAATTTCCCTCCTTCCGCCACTATAATATCATACTGCTAATCGATTGGAAAAGAGATTTGGAGCTGGTATTGGCCGGCCCCATGAAAATACGTCTACATGACAGGTTTTACCCGGTAACCTTTCGGTAATAGTAGAAAGGAGAAAGTGTAACTAATCACCTGAAAAAATCAGCTTAATAGAGTTGACTGATATAATAAGAAGTGGTAGGTTATGGCTGGATCAAATTTCCACCAGTTATAGGAAGCAACAAGGTCATCGATCTGCCTCCGGCGGACAAGGTTTTTAGACCGCCTGATAGCAGATATTACAGGGGTCAGTAATCTTTAATGAAGGAGGAATACAAAATGGCCGAAAAGATAGTAAAAAGTACATGTGGGTTTTGTCTAGGTGCTTGTGGAGTGCAAATTACTGTGAGAGACGGAAAGGCGGTGGAAATACAGGGCGACCCAGCGGACCCTTTTAAGGGACACCTGTGCAGAACGGGTAAGGCATCACTGGAATACCTTTACAGTCCAGAAAGATTAACCCACCCTTTGAAGAGGGCAGGGGAAAGGGGTGAGGGTAAATGGCAAAAGGTCTCCTGGGATGAGGCCCTGAGTTTTACAGCAAATAAACTAAAGCAGCTTAAGGAAGAGTCCGGCCCGGAGTCGGTGGCGGTGATAAACGGCTCTGCTAAGGGGTACAAAGATGTTCACCTCCGACGGTTTGCTAATGCTTTCGGCACGCCGAACTACGCAAATGCAGATTATGTTTGTGCCATTCCCAGGTTTCTTGCTCAGGAGCTCACAATGGGATTCCAGCCCAGGAATGACCTTTCCTATCCTCCTGCGGCCATCCTTGTATGGGGTTCTGATAAAGAGCAGTCATATCCCTTCCCCCCGGGCATGGCGTGGCGCAGGGCAGCGGAAAGAGGCTCGAAGATAGCTGTCATTAACCCGAAGCGGATAGAGATAGCCCGGAAAGCAGAAATCTTCCTGCAACCCAGACCTGGCTCAGACCTGGCTTTGGCACTGGCTATGATAAACGTGATTATCAATGAAAACCTCTATGATAAAGAATTCGTTGATAACTGGACAGTGGGGTTTGATAAGCTCAAAAACCATGTTCAGCAATATTCACCCGAAAAGGTTGCCGGGCTAACCTGGATAGCAGCCGACAAAATACGCCAGGTGGCCAGATTCATCGCTACAAATAAGCCCAGCACTATCTGCCATGGGGACGGAACTGACCATAACTTGAACAGCTTTCAGATGGGACGCGCCTTGGCCATTCTGATGGCGATAACAGGGAGTATTGGGGTGCCAGGCGGTATAATTGAGGGAGGTGAAACGGGAACGCTCAGGAAGTCTAAAGGAGCTACCTCTTCAATTGGTTTCTATGGGTTCACCTCTGATGTTCTGGAGCTCCGTGATAACGTATCTATTGAAAAATGGAACAATAGGGTAGGCGCAGACCTGGGCTTGATTTCGGATTACCACAATGTCGTACCGCAGGCTATAACCAAAGCCATCCTGGAGAAGAAGCCCTATCCTATCCGTGCCCTCTATATACAGGCAACTAACCCTCTATCATGCTGGCCTAATATTAAGGAAGCATTCAGGGCTCTCAGTAATGTCGAATTCCTGGTAGTGACGGATCTCTTCATGACTCCAACGGCGGCTCTGGCAGACGTAGTTTTTCCATCAGCAAGCTATCTGGAGTACGACGCCATTTCATACCCGCCGGAAGCACCGCGAGCGCGTATGCAATGGAAGGTAGCACAGATAGGTGAGTGCCGTTCTGACCACTGGATATTGAACGAGATGGCTAAGAGGTTAGGCCAGAAGCATTTTGAGACCGAGGACGGCTTCTGGGAGGCTGTCCTTGAGCCGGCGGGGCTCACCTATGAGGAATTTAAACAAATAGGGCAGATTGTCAGTACCAAAGAATACCGGATGTACCAGAGGCGTGGTTTTAAAACACCCTCGGGCAAGGTCGAGCTATACTCCAGGCATATGGAAGAGGAGGGGCTGGACCCCCTGCCTGTATTCTATGAGCTACCCGAATCGCCTTTTGGTAGCCCAGAACTGATGAAGGAGTATCCCCTCATTTTCACTTCCGGCAAAGATGAGTCCTTTCGTGATTCCAGCGGTAGACAGCTTCCCATGCTGAGGAATGCGCATCCCGATCCGCTAGTTACCATCCACCCGGAGACAGCCGGCAAGCTTGGAATAAAAGATGGTGACTGGGCATATATTGAAACAAAGAGGGGTAGAATAAAGAATAAAGCTAGCCTGTCGACAGATATTGACCCACGGGTGGTTTATCTTGAGCACGGCTGGTGGTATCCGGAGAAGGGTATAAAAGAATTGTACGGCTGGGCAGATGCCAACGCTAACGTGCTGACAGATGATAAGCCGCCAAACAACCGTGAAATGGGGTCGGTTCATCTGAAGGGCGTACCGGTTAAGGTTTATAAAGCCTAGTACATTAGCCAGTCGGGTTAGCTACTTAAATGATTAGACACGGAAAGAGGAGACTGGGAAGCGCTGGATTTGAAGCTAAAATCCGGGCTTTTGAAATTAAACGGCCTCTCTAATATCAAGGAGGTATATTGCTATGAAATTCAAATGGCTGGGACATGCTTCTGTCATGATCACCGCAGATTCAGGAATGCAAATTCTGATGGACCCCTATGAGCCAGGCGCACATACCCCGCCCGGCGGCATACTTTACTACCGGAATATAGATGAAACGGCGGATATCGTGGTTATAACTCATGACCACCCCGACCACAGCTACATGGTAGGCATTAAAGGTAATCCTACGATTGTAAAGGGTTCCGATATGAGAAAGACCGGCCGCCCGCAGACGGTAAAAGGAATCACCTTCAGGGCTACCCCGGTTTACCATGACAACGAACATGGCGCCGTGCAGGGTGGTAACAACATGATCTCCTTTGAGGTGGAAGGGCTGAAAATCTGCCACACCGGCGATATTGGACATCGGCTTACCAATGAACAAATCGCTAAAATAGGAGATATGGATGTCCTGTTGCTCTGCGTGGGTCTTCTACAACCCGTAGGCAAACCGATTTCCGTGAAGGACGCAAAGGGCCAGGACAGTCACACTTGGAGCGAATACCTCATCGATGCAGATGTAGCTAACATAATCTACGAACAGCTTTCGCCCAAAGTCATTTTGCCCATTCACTACGCCAACGAAAAATGCACTTTCAAGCTGGTCAACGTGGAGGAATTCATCAAGGGCAAGGAGAACGTGGAGAGAACGGAGTCCAGCGAGGTGGAAATCAACACGGGCAACCTTCCAAAGCAGAAAAAGATAATAGTGATACAACCGGCAATGTAATAAGGCGGAATGCGCTGACTAATTAGCCAGGCTATACACTTTATTCTGGAGCATCCATTGCAGGAATGCTTTAAGTATATGGGCAGCATTTTATCGATGTTGCGGTGCCAAGCGTTTATATAAAGTTAAAGCTATAATAGTATATCGCTATTTTTCCTGTACCCAGGCAAAGAACAAATCAATCCCATCGATGTTCTGGGCGGGTGTTATGGTATCTATTTCTGCTTGCGCGCCAAACAATTCCAGAAATGCACTATAGTCGTCAAACGATTCGTTGGTAGGGCTAAAAGAATGAACCAGCATCAGTGCATTCTGGGCGTTGAACTTCTTCGCTTCGATTATTGCGCATGCTGTTCTGTGCAGGAGTTGATAGCGTATAGGGTCGATTTGTTCTGGCTCTAACTCTAATTCACTGCATAGAAAGCTCAATCTCATCACTTTCCCCGGGCTGGACTCGGACTTCCACTCTGCCACTGTCTCACCAAAGGGCTCAGATTTTTTACCTTCTACCGTTATTGAAACGAGCTGCTCTCCCCCCTTTGCCAGTATGAAAATATCGTTTTGAGAGGCAGTTCGACCGCCCGGCAGTGCCACTTTATATTCGGGGAAAGCCACCAGGAATTTGAGTTGCTGAAACAGCTCTATGCCACAGGTCCTGAACACTTTTTGCACTGACTCGGGGAAGTCGTTTGCCTCTTGCCAGCAGTATGCCAGCAACTTGGCCGAATAACCTTCCTTCCACTGTTCGTCAGGTTCGGCTAACAGTAACTTCCAATCTTCGGCAGTATTTGTGGGGATAAAAAATTTACCCATATTCAATTACCTCCTTAACTAGTAACTGTATATTTTACTCTGACCGATTAATAAACAGAAGAGGTCAGGGAGAAAAACTGTTTTAAAGATGTGGAGATTGCCACGGCAGCAGAGCTGCCTCGCAAAGACAGTAGGGGGTGTGTAGCTTACCTTATTTTGTTATTGCGAGCTTACCTTTTTTTGTCATTGCGAGCCGAAGGTGCGGCAATCCCGGTGGGGAGTCGGGATGAGATTGCTTCGGGGCTAGCGCCCCTCGCAAAGACAGTAGGGGGTGTGTAGCCTACCCTATTTTGTCATTGCGAGCCGAAGGTGCGGCAATCCCGGTGGGGAGTCGGGATGAGAT
>CAZCKW010000025.1:0-1469 GCA_964499375.1 uncultured Dehalococcoidales bacterium | reverse complement strand
TGCTTCGGGGCTAGCGCCACTCGCAAAGACAGTGGAGGAGGCAGAGCGTCATTGATCATGTGGACGAGTAAGAAAATTTGACCGGGAGCATAGAAATGTGCTATATTATTAAATTAGAAGTTTAACAACAGCATAAAGGCTATCGAGAGTTGCGGTTAGGGAACTGGCCCGATGATCCGCACGGCAACCTTTTAGGTCTTTCTTAAAGGTGCCAAAGCCAGCCCGACAGGGACGATAGGTCACAGTGAGCACTGTGAAAAGGGAAGGCGGTAAACCTCCGCCCGGAGGTTTTTTTATTGCCCTCATTAAAGCCGCATCCTTGATAGCCAGAAGCTGGAAAGGAGGCGGCTTATGTTTTACACCAGGCAGGTTTTTACTTTGCCAGATTAGCTTACAGGGGAATCATGGTAAACAGGGAAGCACGATAAACAATTTAACAGGAAGGAGAAAAATGAAAAGAGAGTATTTACTAACTTCAGAATCGGTGTCCGAAGGGCACCCCGACAAGATGGCAGACCAGATTTCTGATGCCATACTGGATGTACAGATAGACCACGTCTCTTCAGCCAGGGTTGCCTGTGAAACGCTCATTACCAAAGGAATGGTAATTGTTGCCGGGGAAATCACCAGCGGTTACCCCGCATCAATTCCTGATATTGTACGCTGGACAATAAAGAACATCGGTTATACGGATCCGGCTTACGGCTTTGATTACCATACGTGTGCTGTTATCTCACAAATCAATCAACAGTCAAGTGACATAAGTGCCGCTGTTATTCCTTCGGAGGGAGTAATTGGCGCCGGTGATCAGGGGTCGGTGTTTGGGTATGCCACCAGCGAGACGCCCGAGCTTATGCCCCTGGGAATATTGCTGGCACACCGGCTGGTCCATAAGCAGGCGGAATTGAGGAAAAATGGAACGCTGGACTGGTTGAGGCCGGATGCAAAATCTCAGGTAACTGTTCGCTATATTGATGCTAAACCGGTAGCTGTGGAGAAAGTAGTCCTTTCCACTCAGCATTCACCCGATGTTAGCTCCGACCAAATAGAGAGCGAGGTTATCAGTGAGATCATAGAAAAAGTTATCCCCAGGGAATTAAGAGCCCGTCACATTGAGTACCTGGTGAATCCGGCAGGACGTTTTGTCATCGGAGGGCCGGAAGCTGACACCGGGCTTACCGGGCGTAAGATAATGGTGGATACATACGGCCCCAGTTGTCCTCATGGTGGTGGTGCCTTTTCCGGGAAAGACCCGACCAAGGTTGACCGGTCTGGTGCCTATATGGCTCGTTACATTGCCAAGAACATCGTTGCTGCCGGCCTGGCTGAGCGCTGCACAGTGCAGTTGTCCTACGCCATTGGAAAGGTTGAACCGGTTTCCTTGATGCTCGATCTTCATGGCACTGGAAGGGTTAAAGAGCAGAAGCTTATGGAGGCGGTGCGCCAGATTTTTAATCCAACACCAAAAA
>CAZCKW010000024.1:0-10987 GCA_964499375.1 uncultured Dehalococcoidales bacterium | reverse complement strand
ACATCTGCTGAAAACCCGATATGCGAAATCCGTCTGCGGCAGGAGATGCAACATCATCCCCTACCGTGATATTGTTACTCAACGTCTTCAGTAATCTTAAAACAGCTTCTGTAAAAACCGGGTGCGTAACGATTCCCTTCTCCGGAGGAGATGGCGGAGAAAGGTGATTAACTTTGACAAAAATGTTACTCACCGGTTGGATAATCCTCTCCAGTCCTCCTATCAGCTCAAGCCCTCTCTTCACCGCTTCATAAATCCGGTCGCAGTCATAAACGCCAACCTTCACAATAGACACCATTGCTTTACCCTGACTGGCATTTCCTGAAAATGTTGATGCCACTTTATTTCTATCTGCAGGCTTGCCCATTGTTTCTCCTGTTAAAGTACATAAATTGGTTAAGTTAACTCGTGGTTGATTTCTGGTTTCAAGTTGACTACTTCTTATCGCCATTTTCCCCCTTGCATTTCAATAAACTTATTATTTCATCAAGTTTATTTCCAAGCATATTAGTTCCCTCTTTTTGGCTTGCTTTGATTGCCTTCTCTATTTTATGCCCAAGTTTAGTAATATCACCTTCTGTTGCGGTAGGGTCTTTTGACCCCTTTATTAGCCAAATAATACCCAATATTATAGCTAATCCCCCTATACTAAGCCCTAATACTACCATCCAGTTCATCTTACGCCACGCCCCAATAGCGATGAAAATAGCAGATACGGCAAGCAATGTATTGACAGAACCCCAGCGGCTAGTTGCTGGGGTAGTTGCATTATCAATATATTTCTTAATGGCTGACAGTCTTTTATGCATCTCTCTATTCTACCATGCCATTTTAGAAAACAACCACGAGTTAACTTAACCCATAAATTAAGTATAACCCATATTTCAAGCCTTTTCCTGCCCGTAAGGTCAGCTAGGCAAACAGGTTATCCAAACAGCATTTTCACAGTTTTAGTTTATAATTTATGACAATCTAGCTGTCATTAACAGGTGCCATGCTATAATTTACTCGAAGGCATAATCTATGGAGCAATGGACTGAGGCTTACCTGGATATAGAAACTACCGGCTTATCGCGCTATTATGACTATATAACCGTAATTGGCATTTACCTGTGCAACGTTAGAAACAGCAAGCTGATTCAACTGATAGGCAAGGAAGTAACCAGGGATAACCTTGCCAGAGCTCTGGAGGGCGTAAATACAATCTATACCTACAACGGCAGCAGATTCGACCTTCCTTTTATAGAGAATTCCCTGGAGATAGACCTTGAGACTGAGTTTGAACATCACGACCTGATGTACGACTGCTGGCAAAATAATCTTTATGGCGGCTTTAAGGCAGTTGAGCGTCAGCTAGGAATTTCCAGACAACTGCAGGGCATTAGCGGGTTCGAAGCAGTGCTTCTGTGGTTCAGGTACCATAATAATGGTGACCGGAATGCCCTGGCCCTGCTATTGGAATACAACAGCGAGGACGTCATAAATCTGAAAGCCCTGAGGGAGATATTAGGCTAATGCTAATTTTGGAAAAAGTCAGTAATACGCATAAAGTTAACATATAAGATGAAAGTGAGGAGTTAATATGCCAATCTACTCTCATTCTCAACTGGAAACGTATCAACAATGCCCGCTGAAATACAAACTCCATTACCGGGACAAAATCAAGCGGGATACTGAAGGTATTGAGGGCTTCCTGGGTACAATGGTACATGAAACCCTGAAGAAGTGCTACGACGACATCAGGCTTACCAGGGTAAATACATTGAGCGATTTGCTGGCCCACTACAATAAAATCTGGCAGGAACATTGGCATGACTCAATCTTTATCATGAAGCAGGATTTTACTGCGGATAACTACAGAGCCAGAGGTGAAAAGATGCTTACGGACTACTACCAGCGGTACGCTCCATTTGACTTGGATATAACCATAGAAACCGAGATGAGGCTTAATTTCGCACTGGATGACGAGAATAAATACAGGATGACGGGATATATAGACCGCCTGTCACGGGCTCAGGACGGTATTCACGAAATTCATGACTATAAGACATCATCTCACCTGCCCGGTCAACAGGACGCTGACGATGACAGGCAGCTTGGTTTATACCACATCGGAGTCCAGAAGAAATGGCCACATATCAATGATATCAGGCTTATCTGGCACTACCTCGCTTTTAATACTGAGTTGGTTTCCAGTCGCACCCCCAAAGCCATCTCGACTATGACACAAGATACCAGGAAACTCATTGACGAGATAGAGTCCGCCCGGGACTTCCCGCCAAAGGAATCTAACCTCTGCGACTGGTGCGAATATCCTGACCTCTGCCCGCTGAGAAAGCATCCCTTCAAGCTGGAAGCATTACCTGTAAACGAATATCTCAGCGAGCCAGGAGTTATGCTGGTCAACAAATACGTGTCTCTCAAGAATAAGGAAGCAGAGATAAAAGGCGAGATGGAAAAGATGAGGGCGGCAATACTTAACTATGCCAGAAAAGAGGACGTCGGAATCATAAAGGGCAGCGACTACAAAGCAAGGGTCAAATTTGACCAGAAGCTGAAGTTTCCAGGCAAGAATGATACGGAGCGCCAGGAACTCGATGAGTTAATTAAACAGGCGGGCAAATGGTCAGAAATTTCTCAGCTTGACGCCACATCGCTCACCTATGTGGTTGAGAACAGCCTGTGGAACAAAGACCTGATTGAGCAAGTCATGAAATACGGCAAACCCGAGGAGACCAGTTCAATCAGCATATCGAAATTGAAGGATGAAGAGAAATAATAATATGCTAACGCCTTATTTACCATCCACCTGCCCATCCATGTCCTGAGACGTTCCTCACCAGAGAAGTAATCTCACAATACATAATCCCATGTTAAACGATGACGATTTGCAGGATATAGAAAGCTTTAATGTTACAGATGAGTTCTTCTGCAAGGGGCTTGATACCTATGGATTATGTAAGGTTCCGGTGAATAAATCAGGGCAGACCTGACAGCAAGGATTGTAGGTTGGCAGAAAACTTCGCCAGCAGTCTAAAGGTTTGATACCAGAACCCTTCTTTCCTTGACTAGCTCAAGGTTTACAGGCTACCATACTTAATATTGAACATAGAGAAGATACCCAAGCTTGCCCTTTTTCCATTAACAGCCGAGGTAAACAAGCATGGTCACCTGAGCATCGGTGGCTGTGATGTCGTTGACCTAGCTGGAGAATTTGGTACGCCACTTTACCTTTTTGATGAGCTTACCCTCCGCCAGAAGTGTCGCGAATTCAAGGCTGAGTTCTCCAGGCACTATCCCAACACCCTTGTTATCTACGCCTCCAAGGCTTTCCTGAATAAAGCCTTAGCCCTTATCATTAAGCAAGAGGGACTGGGACTTGACGTTGTCTCTGGAGGAGAGCTCAGTATTGCCCATTCCATAGATTTTCCATCATCCAGGATTTATTTCCACGGCAACAACAAGACACCTGAAGAGCTGCAGCTGGCGTTAGACCTGAACATCGGCCGTGTCGTGGTAGATAATCTTTATGAGCTTGAGTTGCTTAACGAGCTAGCCAGGGAAAGAGGAATCAGCCAGGATATTTCACTTCGCCTCACCCCTGGAGTTGACCCACACACCCATAAATACACCACTACCGGGACTCTGGATAGCAAGTTTGGCTTTCCTACGACTACAGGGCAAGCCGAAGAGGCAATAAACCGAGCTATGTCAGCTTCCAACCTCAACCTTCTGGGACTTCACTTCCACCTCGGCTCGCCTATATTTGAGACCGAGCCCTATGAACTGGCTACAGAGGTTATTCTCAACCTCGCTGCGGAACTCAAGGAGAAATCTGGCTTCCAACTCAGCGAATTCAACATCGGTGGTGGTTTCGCCGTC
Source organism: uncultured Dehalococcoidales bacterium (assembly GCA_964499375.1). Classification (GTDB taxonomy): domain Bacteria; phylum Chloroflexota; class Dehalococcoidia; order GIF9; family AB-539-J10; genus CAZCKW01. Next base: position 7,105 of record CAZCKW010000024.1, on the reverse strand, counting down.
CAGTACACGCTTGATTCTAAGGCACCTGCCATAGCTGACTACGCCCGTATAATAGGGGGTAAGGTGAAGAGCCTTATCGCACAGATGGGACTGGGAACTCCCCAACTAATAATTGAGCCAGGCAGGGCAATAGTGGGACAGGCTGGAATTGCTCTATATAAAGTAGGGACAATAAAGGAAATACCGGGCATAAGAAAGTATATATGCGTTGATGGCGGTATGAACGATAACATACGCCCTGCTCTTTATGGGGCTAAATACGAAGCTCTCGTAGCCAATAAAGCTCTGGATGCAGAACAGGACAAGGTCACCATTGCTGGTAAGCTCTGTGAATCAGGAGATATTTTGGCAACAGATGCCAATCTGGCTTCAGTTTCCCCCGGTGATATTATTGCCATACCAGTTTGTGGCGCCTATTGCATCCCTATGGGAAGCAACTACAACGCTCTGCCCAGACCAGCTATAATCATGGTGAGTAATGGAGAAGCAAGGCTTGTCAGGCAGCGGGAAAGTTATCAGGACTTAATGAAACTGGATATAACATAAATGTGGCAAGTAAGAGGGCAAGATAAAATACTGGCCCTGTTAAATCACAGCCTTGAAGAGCAGAACATTGCTCATGCCTACCTCCTGGTAGGACCAAGCCACGTGGGCAAAAGAACCCTGGCACTTAACCTGGCCCAGGCTCTTAACTGTAATGAACCCAACCCTCCCTGCGGTCAGTGTCGTTCCTGCCGTCGAATTATTGAAGGCAAGCATGCTGATGTCACTGTAATAGACCTTGACCTATGCCGCCGAATAAGTAAAGAGACAGACCCCGAAGATACGATATCCAGAACACAAATTGGTATCATCTGTATAAAAGAACTCCAACGGTTGGCCAATTTACCAACCTATGAAGGAAGATATAAAGTCTTTATTTTTGAAGAAGCTGAGTCCCTATCCACCGCAGCAGCTAACTCCTTGCTCAAGATACTGGAAGAGCCACCACCCAACGTAGTCTGGCTCCTGCTGGCTGCCGAAGAAAGACGCCTCCTGCCCACAATAACTTCCCGGTGCCAGCGGCTGGAATTGAAGCCCATGCCACAGAAACTATTAAAGCAAACGCTCACTGAATTCTATAATATTGAACCCGATAAAGCAGAACTTCTAGCTCATCTATGCCATGGTCGCCTTGGCTGGGTATTATCCACCCTGGCGGATGATGGTATACTTTTTCAGAGGTCTCAAACTATTGACAGGCTAATCCCTTTATTGACCGCCAGCCTGGGACAACGCTTCGCTTATGCCCAGGAACTGGCTACCCAATTCAGCCAGGAACGGAAACCTGTGATGGAGATAATGGAAACCTGGCTCAGTTGGTGGCGTGACTTAATGCTTATCAAGAGCAAATGCAAGGAAGCTATCACTAATGTAGACTATGAAGCTATCCTGGAAAAACAGGCCAGTAATTTATACCCGAGCGAGATTAAAGACTTCGCTAATAACTTATTACTGACAGAGGAACAAATCTTCAGGAATGTTAATGCCCGGCTGGCATTCGAATCACTGATGCTTAATATGCCTAAAATCCCACTTCGGGCTAAGAGAGGTAATCATAATGGCTAATATAATCGGAGTCCGTTTCCAAGCCAGAGGCAATATATTCTACTGCGATACTGGTGATATACAGTTGCAAGCCGGTGACATGATAGTAGTGGATACCGACCATGGTCCAAATTTGGCTAAGGTAACCATACCCAAAGCCCACCCAAGAGACATCGGCAAGAAACCACTGCTGCCGCTAATACGCCGTGCCCAACCAGAAGATCTGGAGCAAGCCCGACAGGACAGGGAAAAAGAAGCAGTTGATAAATGTAGCGAACTGATAAACCAGCTTGGCTTGAAGATGAAACTTCTATCAGCTCACTATGAATTCAGTAGCGATCACCTTACTATATTCTTTGGCGCCAAGGAAAGAGTCGACTTCCGAAACCTGGTTAGAAAATTAAGCCACAGCCTTAAAATGCATGTGGAATTGAGGCAAATAGGACCAAGAGATGAAGCCAAATTACTGGGTGGCATAGGTAAGTGCGGTTACCCTTTGTGTTGTCAGAGCTTCCTCACCGGGTTTACTCCTGTCTCCATTAAAATGGCCAAACAGCAGCACCTTTCACTAAGTCCTATGAAGATATCAGGCATCTGTGGGCGGCTTCTCTGCTGCCTTAGCTACGAAAATAAACAGTACTCAACAATAAAGGAGAAAATGCCTCAGGAAGGCAAGGAAATATCAACACCCTTCGGCAGAGGCCAGGTGATAAGTACCAACCTGCTGAAAGAACTGGTAATAGTTAAACTGCTTGATAGTGATAAGGTTAAGGAGATACCTCTCAGTGAAATAAATCATGAATGAGGCAGATATTTCCGCCACTCACTATGAGTGTCAAGATAGTGATAAGGAATATAGAAACCATCATTGCGTGGTGAGCGAGGCTCATGAAGTAGTTTCATCCCGGCTTCCTCAGGTGTCCTGCCACCTTTACGGCGATTACAAAGCTTGCAGGCGCTGACCACATTCCCCCATGTGTGCTCTCCACCCCACCAACGCGGGACAACATGGTCTAAAGTGAGTTCATTTGCCTGTCGACCACAATATTGGCAGGTATAGTGGTCACGATTAAACACCTCGAACTTGGTCAACTTTCTTTGATAACGTGGGCGCTTGACCATATAAACGAGGCGCACTACCGAAGGTACCTGGAAAACCTGTGCAACGGAATGAAGCTCTCCCCGGCTATTTTCCAGTACCTCAGCTTTACCATAAAAAACCAGCACTATAGCCCGACGCACACGACACAAGTTCAATGGCTCATAACTCTGATTAAGAACTAAAACAGGCAGATTTACCATTGGCAACCCCTTAGCTGTAATGCTTGCTTATTCTAGCAGCCACCATTTTCCAATTGCAATAACTCACCTCAATCTGTTTACAACCTGAGGTAACATATATAACGATACTGTTTCCAGCTAAAAATCAGGCTACTCGGTATTACTAACCTGTCCAATTAATTTAAGCACTCTCGCTCCTCGCTCAATAGAGTCATCATAATAGAAGCTAAGCTGTGGAATACACCTCATTTTTAAACGGGGAGCCAGCCTCTTGCGTAAGAATCCGCAGGCTGCATTAAAACCCGCCAGCATCTCTGTTTTATCGATTTCACTCCCAAGTATGCTAACATAAACTTTGGCATACTTAAGATCAGGTGAAACTGAAACCTCTGTTACCGAGATAAGACTAGTTAGCCTTGGGTCGTTAACCTCTCGTTCAAGCAACCCACTGACTTCCTGCTTGATAAGCTTGCTTAGTCTTTCAGTACGCCTGGACATTCCAGCCTCCAGTAAAATCCCTATCCCCTATTCGGAGTATAGCAAAGATTCTTCAGCATATCGCGCTGCACTTATAACAGCATTTGATAGCCTAGCTCACCCTCTCCCTTCCATAAAACTCGATAATATCATCGACACAGAAATCAGTAAATCCTTCTATGCCTATACCACATTCAAGGCTAGCAGATACCTCCGCAGCATCCTCCTTGAAACGCTTTAAGCTGGAGATCCGAGACTCGCAGATCACTTCATTTTTCCGCAACACCTTGACCTTGGCATCTCGCCACACTTTGCCCTCTTTAACATATACTCCCGCCACATTGCCCAGTTTACTGCTGGTGAATATAGCCCGTACTTCAGCACGTCCACCAATTACATCTATATAAGTCGGCTCAAGCATTCCTTTCAATGCTTTGCTCACGTCCTCCTCCAGCCTGTAAATTACATCATAACGCCGAATGCTTATCCCTTCCGCTTCAGCTACCTGTTGCGCTCCCGGTGCCGGATTGCTATTAAAACCAATAATAACTCCTTTTGAAGCTGCAGCAAGAAATACATCACTCTCTGTTATACTGCCACTGGCAGCATGTATAACATTGACTCTTATCTCCTCTGTACTTAATCGTTCTATGGAATTCTTTATTGGTTCGATGCTGCCATAGACATCTGTCTTTAAAATAATATTGAGTTCTTTGACTTGCCCATTACTTATTTGTCTGGAAAGGGAGGTCAAATTTAAAGGCACACGAACTCTTCCAGTTTCATACTCATCGGCAATATTTCTTGCCTGGTGTTCATCAGCAACTACAGTAAACAACTCCCCCGACTCTGGGACGCCATTCATTCCCAGGATTTCCACTGGAGTTGATGGCCCAACCTTGTTAACTCGCTTTCCATTGTCATCAAACATAGCTTTGATTTTACCCCATATGCCACCAGCTACTACGATGTTACCTACTTCAAGGGTACCTTTCTGAACCAGAAGAGTAGTCAAAGACCCTTTGGTTTTATCCAGCTTAGCTTCAATAACAACACCTTCGGCCATACAATCAGGATCGGCTTTTAGTTCCAATATATCAGCAACAAGGAACAGGTTCTCCAACAAATCCGAGATCCCTTTCCCTTTCTTCGCTGAAACAGGAACACAAACAACATCACCACCCCATTCTTCAATAATTAATCCCTGCTCGTAAAGTTGCTGCTTCAAACGATCAAGATTGGCATTACGTTTGTCAATTTTATTAATAGCAACCAATATACTTACCTTGGCAGCCCTGACATGGTCAATAGCCTCTATAGTCTGAGGCATAACACCATCATCAGCAGCAACCACCAGAACTACAATGTCAGTTGCCCTTGCTCCACGAGCCCTCATAGCGGTAAAGGCCTCATGCCCTGGGGTGTCCAGAAACGTGATTTTGCGACCACTAACTATGGCTTGATAAGCACCAATGTGCTGGGTTATAGCTCCCGCTTCACGAGCAGTCACGTTGGTTTTCCTGATAACATCGAGCAGGGTTGTCTTACCATGGTCAACATGCCCCATTATAGTAACCACGGGAGGGCGAATTTGTAGTTTATCTCCTTCTCCACCTTTACGAGAGGATGGTGCCTGTCGCTCTATTTTTCGTTGAACCTGATAGCCCAGATCCTGAGTTACCACGGCTGCAGTATCGAAATCAATAGTTTTATTTATACTGGCCATGATGCCCTTCCTCATCAACTGCTTAATAATTCTAACAGGCTCTACATGCAAGGTCTCAGCTAACTGTTTCAGGGTTATTGAAGGTGGAAGCTCAATTTGTGGCAAGGCTGGTTGATTTTCTTCAGCCTTCTTTCCTGATTTTTGGTTAGCCAACTGCTCCAATTTTCTATTACTCAAATCTAATCTCCCCCTGGCAAGCTATCGCCGAATTCCGTTAAATTCCGGCGATTATCGACTCCAAGCTTTGTTCTCAAAACATGCTCCAAACGATTCCCCTTCAATCCTATTCCCCAGCAAGCCTTTCGAGGGCATAAATAAGCACCTCTACCTGGTTTTTTTGCTGACAGATCCACCACGACAGCCCCACCACCTATTCGTACCAGGCGAACCAAATCCCTTTTATCCCTCGCCTGCCGGCAGGCAATACAAGTACGCTGAGGTATATGTTTATTCTTCTGGCTCATCTTCCTCGATGTAAACCTTCTTCCCCTTACGCCCTTTGCCCTTAGATTTACTTTTTTCCAATTTTGTATCTTTCCCAGTACTTGGTATTCCCGTTCCCGGTCTTCTTGGCAAAATATCTTCGGCAAATCTAATTTGTGGTTCTCCTGCAACCTCCACAGAAGAAGCTTCCATAGCCAATTTAAATTCTTTACTTTCTAAAAGCGTAGTTATATCCTGTACTTCACCCTCCTCTATCAGTTCCTGCCCTTCAGGCTCAGATAGAACGGCAGAAAGTACTTCACCCTCCTCCAACTCCTCACCTATCTCAGGCTCCTCACCAACCTCGTGTTCCTCAACAACCTTACGCTGTTCACCGGTTTCTTCCAAGCTTACCTTTTCCGCCTCAGCAGTGGAGACGCTCTTAATATCAATTCGCCAGCCTGTGAGTTTTGCCGCCAATCTGGCATTTTGCCCTTCTTTTCCTATAGCCAGAGATAGTTGCCTATCAGGAACAACCACAGTAGCAGTATTTTCCGCCCCATTTAATTCAATGCTTGCTACTTGAGCAGGGCTAAGGGCATTGGAGATGAATATCTTACGATCAGCATGCCACTGTATTACATCTATCTTCTCACCATTCAGTTCATTGACAATACTTTGCAGTCTGATACTTCGAGAACCTAGACAGCAACCTACAGGATCGACACCTTCCTGACAAGTTGCCACAGCTACTTTACTTCGCCGTCCAGCCTCGCGTGCCACGGCTTTCACCTCCACAACACCACCATGAATTTCAGGGATTTCCAGTTCAAAAAGGCGCCGCATAAGACTCGGATGGGAGCGGGAAACTATTATTTGAGGTCCCCTTGCTCCCTGGCTTATCTCTAAGAGATAGAACCTGAGTTGTTGCCCCCTATGATATCGTTCACTAGGTACTTGCTCCTCAAAAGGAAGTAGTGCTTCTGTCTTACCTAAATTAATATAGATTTGTTTGGGCTGTATAAACTGGATTACCCCACTGACAATTTCCCCCTCCCTGCTGGCAAAACGCTCATAGGTCGCATGGTGCTCTGCTTCGCGTAACCGCTGCAAAACAACCTGCCTCGCTGTCTGGGCCGCAATACGCCCGGCATTGCCAGGTGTAGACTCTATCTCAACTACTTCACCAACCTGGATGTTAATATTTAATTTTTGGGCTTCAGTTAGGGAAATTTCCTTAAGCGGTTCCGAGACCGTATCAGCCACGATTTTCCTGATATAGACCCTGATATCAGCAGCATCAGGATCAATCTTGACCGAGATATCCTGCTCGCGGTTGAAAACATCCTTTTTATATGCTGAGACAAGCGCAGTTTCCAGGATAGACAATACCACATCCTTAGATAAGTTCCTCTCAGCCGCAAGCTGAGTGATGGCTGCCATAAACTCTCTCTTCATTTGTTTCTTATCTCAATATAAATTTAATAAAAAAGTGGGTTTTTGCCCACTTAATTAAATATTATTCTTTTAATTTTCTAATCTAACATGATTTAATTAAAAATGCAAAAATGAAAGCGTTAGTTCAACGAGTTTCCAGTGCTTCTGTAACCA
>CAZCKW010000023.1:0-11007 GCA_964499375.1 uncultured Dehalococcoidales bacterium | reverse complement strand
CTAAAAGACAAAATCTTAATACTTCACTATTTAACTCTAGCCAAAGGTACGCCAGTTGCCAATAAATTAATCACCTTCAGACAACTGCCAGCAGGTACCAGCTACTTTGCAGCATTTTCCCAGAGAGCAATTAAGCCTCTCTTAGACTACTTTGGCAGTAAACCTCAGTTGCTAATAGATATTGCCGCCAACCTGGGAGGCTATAAGGCAAACTACGGTGATGTGGCCATAACTATTAACGCTTTCAGCCGGGTACCTGTAACCTTCGCCTTATGGCAGGGCGACGAGGAGTTCCCTCCCAATGGAAGCATAATGTTTGATGCCAGCATTCCTGATTACCTCTCCACAGAGGATGTTACTATACTCTGTGAAACTATCATCTGGAAATTGGTTAAATCTTTAAGAGGGCTCTGAGCCCTTTCACAACAATACCAGTATTTCAATCACCTTTTCTATTCATATAAAATTCATGGGTCATATAAACTTCATGGACACTTTTACTGATGATACACCCGACAACGATATGCGTGTCCTACTATTAAAAGTCACCGTACTCGTCCACATGATCAGTGACACTCCGCCTCATCTACTGTCGTTGCGAGGCAGCTGTGCTGCCGTGGCAATCCGGTGGGGCGAGATTGCCACGCCTCCGGCTCGCAATGACAAAATAGGGTATGCTCGCCATGTAGAATTGCCTGACATGTCACCCATATATCTGAACAAGATCAGTCACCCTTCGGCAGACATTGACCATCGATTTCGTCCATGATACACTCAATATTACCTAGTAATTCTAGGTATACCAAGTCGGTTTTAGTTATCGGTGCTATCGATGCAGGAAAAATCAACCAGCGTTCTACTGGAGAGATATAAATTTTATGAAAGGAGTGTAGCATGGCAGTTAAAATTGTCACTGATAGTATGGCCGACTTACCAGCCAGCGTAGTTGAAGAGCTGGGCATTACGGTAATTCCAATCAACATTCACTTCGGTGATGAAGTCTATCGTGATGGCATTGATGTCACCACGGAAGAATTCTATGAGAAGTTAGAGCGAATCGCAACCATTCCGACTACTTCAGCACCCAGTCCTGGGGTATTCGCTGCGGCATATGACAGACTGGCTGAGGAAACAGATGAGATTTTAGTGATTACGCTCAGTTCAAAACTCAGTGTTCTTTATGAGGTGGCACAGCAAAGTATAGAATTTATGAAGAAGGAATGCCGTGTGGAAGTTGTTGATTCCCAGCTGGCAATTATGGCGCAGGGATTCGTGGTGCTGACTGCCGCCAGGGCGGCCAGGGATGGAGCCAGGTTTGAAGAGGTGCTGGAAGTAGCCCGCCGCAATATTAATCGCTCGCAGACACGTTCCACATTTGATACATTGGAGTACCTCAAGCGGGGAGGGCGTATAAGTAAGACAGCGGCTTTCGTTGGCTCAATGCTGCATGTACATCCCCTCACCGGCATGAAGGATGGAGTTGTAGAGTCCTTCGGCAGGGTACGTACCCGGTCAAAGGCAATAGACTATCTGTATGAATTCGCCATGGGCTATTCCTATATTGAAGAAATGGCGGTAGCGTACTATAGTGCTGTGGATGATGCTGAAGGTTTAATCGACCGGCTTAATGTTAAGTTCCCCAAAGAGCGAATTTACCGTTCAAGAACAAGCCCTGTAATGGGTGTCCACATAGGTCCCAACGGCCTTATAATAGTCGTGCTGGGAGATAGATAAAGAACCCTTAACGTCTCATTGTCCAACTGCCGAAGCCTGCAGCGGACTAATCAGCAAGAAGGCATCACATAGAATTACGGAAAGTTGTGTTATAATCGGGTTTCAGTGACATGAGACACCCTTTTAGAAGCTAAACTCAAAGCACTCCAGGTCAATCACATATAAGAGAAGAGGTTTATCATAACTAATCAGGAAGTCCAGCAATCCCCCGATAGTAAACCAAGGTTTTTCTATGGCTATATCGTGGTAGCGGCAGCCCTGTGTATCATGGCAGCAACCTTCGGCACATATTTTGCCTTTGGCGTTTTCTTCAAGCCGGTACTAACCGAGTTTGGCTGGACCAGAGCACTGACCTCAGGTGCCTTCTCACTTTCCATGATTATGCATGGTGTAATGGGCATTGTCATGGGGATACTTAACGACAGGCTGGGACCTCGCATAGTGTTATCACTCTGTGGCTTCCTTTTAGGTCTGGGTTACTTGCTGATGCCACTGATTAGTACCATCTGGCAACTATATCTGTTCTATGGGGTGATAGTAGGCACCGGCTTGGGGGGTGTATGGGTTCCACTGTTGTCAACTGTAGCCAGGTGGTTTGTTAACAGGAGAAGCACGATGACGGGCATCGTTGTTGCCGGTTCAGGCCTAGGTACATTGATTTCACCACCAGTGGCCAACTGGCTAATCTCTACCTATAGCTGGCGTGCAGCCTACACCACACTGGGCATTGTAATTCTGGTAGTCGTTATTTCAGCCGCCCAGTTTCTAAAGCGTGACCCAGCTAGAATGGGACAAATGCCCTACGGAGGAAATGAAGAGGTGAAACAGGAGCCTGGGACGGAGACCCGGGGATTTACCCTCAGTCAAGCAGCTTGCACCAGGCAGTTCTGGGTGGCTTTCGCCATGCTCTTCTGTTTTGGATTTGGACTGTTCACTATCACGGTACACATTGTGCCACATGCCACCGATATGAATATCTCACCTGCCAGTGCTGCCATAATTCTGGCTGCCATGGGCGGAGCAGGAATTGCCGGTAATCTTGTAATGGGTGGTGCTGCCGACAGAATTGGGAACAGACAGATTTTTATTATTGGCTTCATTATGATGTCAATATGTTTATTCTGCCTGACACAGATTACAGAGGTGTGGATGTTATACCTGTTTGTTATCGCCTTTGGCTTCGCCCATGGTGGAATGGGGCCATCGGAATCGCCTCTAGTAGCAGGGCTTTTCGGGCTGAGTTCACATGGCTTGATTTTCGGTATTGTAAGCTTTGGTTTCACCATTGGCGCATCTGTTGGCCCACTGTTAAGCGGCTATTTGTTTGACGTTAGCGGTAGCTATCAAACGGCTTTTTTAACCTGTGCTTGTCTCACTATCGTTGGTCTGGTACTGGCTATACTGTTATCCCCCGTTAAAAGTGAGGAGGGTAAATTAAAGGTTAGCTGAAGGTATATTCCCTGTCCAGCTCTGGTAATAAGTTGCGCGACCAACCTCCTGTTGCTACAATTAGCTTCGGTAATAGCGGTAGGGCCAAATAATTAGACCAAACTCGAATTCAAAAGCTCTGGATGATGAAATACTTGCCCTAGTGGAGGGATCGCATAGTGGTCTAGTGCGGGCGCCTGCTAAGCGCTTACCCCGGGAGATCGGGGTCGTGGGTTCAAATCCCACTCCCTCCGCCACTTAATATAGTATTAATACCCCCCAGTCGCCCCTTTAAATACTCAATGGCTTTAACAGGTGTCGGGTCAGTTTGATACAGCACCGCTAAATAGTAGCTAACCCAATCACCAAGGAATACCAGGCTCATCATTTGAGCTAAATCATCTTCTCCCTGGCTATCAACAATCTCATGCTCCACCCCAGCCTTCCCCAGGATTTCGCCGGTTATCTGGTAACGGGCTATGATTCTGGGATGAAGCGAGGGGCATCGGAGCAGGATTATATATACCCGGTCTGCAATTTCCCGGGGAAATTCATAGCCGACTACCGCATTATGGTTAAGCTCCGAGAAAGTCTCGTAGAAAGACCAGGATTTGCTGTTTTCATTGAACTGACCCTTCCACCTCTGGGCTACGGGAGAAAGTATCCCGGCGCCGTAGATTACCACCAGCCTGCCAAATATCTTTTCAGCCAGCCGCTTGGCTGGATTGAGAGGGGTCGATACATCTTCTGCCAGATTGTCTGAAAGACTCTCCAGCATTTGTGCCATCCCTTCTACCTCGGTTGATTTATCTTTCAGAAAGCCTAACTTTACCATCAAGGCAATGAGGGGAATAAAACTATAGCCAAGAGCAGCCCGAGGTTGAGAGATATAATCAATATCGAAAACAGGCACTCGGTTCTTTCGAGCCAGGCTGTTTAAATCACCACCAGTGGTAACAGCCAGCCTTTTGCAATTTATGTTCAACGCCTGCGAAAATGCGCACAGAGTTTCCTCCGTGTTCCCTGAATAGCTTGAAGCGATAACCAGTGTCCTGGAATCCACAAAGGCTGGCAAATCATAATCACGATTAACAAATACCAACGGTTTATTCAGCCTGGAAGCCAGGCTGCGAAGTAAATCACCACCAATAGCTGAGCCTCCCATGCCACAGACAACTACCTTGTCAATGTTTTCAAAGTCGGCTGGCAGAACAAATTCACTGGCCTTCAGCCAGGCTTTCCGACATTGCTGAGGCAAATTGCGAAGATGAACCCGCATCCCTCCTGAATCATATCGCTGGTATATCTCTATGTTGTCGAGGTCAATCATCACTACACCTTATAAATCCCCTGAATTTCTTCGTGCTTCCTGCTAAACACCTATCAACCTCCTGCCCTCATCCAATAGAATCCTGACCTGTTCCAGGCTCTCAGCTTCAGCATACAGACGGACCAACGGCTCAGTGCCGGAGAAGCGAACGAGCAACCAGGATCCGTCAGCAAGTAGGAAATGAAACCCGTCGGTGGTATCCAGCCTGGTTATCCTGATGCCCGCTATGACATCCACAGAAGCGGTCTGGAGATGGTCTTCGATTTTCTGGCGCTTATCCTTCGTGATATGGCAATCGATGCGGTCATAGTAGTGAGGACCAATCTTGCTGTAGAGATAGTCCAGAAGCTGGGATGGAGTCTTACCTGTTTTTGCCATGAAATCGATAAAGTAAAGTCCGGCAAGAATTCCATCTCTCTCCGGGATATGGCCACGGAAGCCGTAGCCACCGCTTTCCTCACCACCAATAATCGCCTTTTTCTCCAGCATTAGGGGAGCAATATACTTGAAACCTACCGGCGTTTCATAAACAGCAACACCAAATATTTCCCCCAGCTTAGCAATCATACTGGTAGATGTTAGCGTCTTGACCATGGCACCTCTCTCACCACGAGTTTCTAAAAAATAGAGGCACAACAGTGCGAAGACCTGATGCTGATTCAAAAACCTGCCGTTCTCATCTATGATACCAATACGATCGGCATCCCCATCCGTAGCCAGGCCGATATCAGCTTGTTGACTCACAACAAGCCTGGAAAGCTCAGTCAGGTTTTTAGCTATGGGCTCAGGCTGAATTCCAGGGAATAAAGGGTTTCTCTCAGCGTTAATCTCAATAAGCTCCATATTTCCATTTTGAAGGAGTGCCTTGAAGTAACCTGCGCCAGCACCATACATGGGGTCAACTATTACCCTCAGTTTCTGTCGACGCAATCCCTCTATATCCACGAGCTGGTTCAACTGTTTAAAATAGGAGGGATCAGGATCCAGATATTCTACCAGCCCTTTACTCAAGGCTTTATCCAGTGCAAGTCTCTTTATTTGCCTGTTACCAGTGAGGTGCGCGATATTTTTCTCTATACTGGTTGTAACCTCATTTGAGGCACTGGCTCCTTCCTGAGACTTATATTTAAACCCATTCCACAAATATGGATTATGGCTGGCGGTTATTATTATAGCCCCGGCAGCCTCGGTACCAGGGACAGTATAGCTTACTACTGGAGTGGGAGCAGGCTTGAGACACAGGTGAACTTCAATATTGTTACCAGCGATCACCTCAGCAGCAGCGGCAGCAAAGTCCTCAGAGGCAAAGCGAGTATCATAGCCAATAACCAGTCCTCTCCGGCTAAGTCCACTCTCCTTTAGATATTGAGCTACCCCTTGAGCACAGATTCGTACATTAGCAAAGGTGAAATCTTCAGCAATAATCCCTCTCCAGCCATCAGTCCCGAACTTAATCACAGTGCCTTTATCCTCCTACCTCAGCCTTAAGGAGCTCTGCTTTATCAGTCTTTTCCCATGGTAAGCCGAGGTCTTCTCTACCAAAGTGCCCATAAACAGCAGTTTGACGGTAAATGGGACGACGTAAATCTAAAGCTCTTATGATAGCTTCGGGACGGAAGTCGAAGTGTTTGTGAATGAGACTCAATATGGTCTCATCGGGAACCTTCCCTGTACCAGAAGTCTCCACAGACAATGACAGAGGGCAGGCTTTCCCAATTGTATAAGCAACCTGAATTGCCAGGGAATCGGCCAGCCCAGCAGCTATAATATTTTTAGCCACGTATCTCGCCATATAGGCTGCAGAGCGGTCCACCTTGGTAGGGTCTTTACCCGAAAAACAACCACCACCATGACCAGCGGCACCACCGTAAGTATCCACCATAATCTTGCGCCCCGTGAAGCCAGTATCGCTCACGGGCCCTCCTGTAATAAACTGCCCAGCGCTATTGATATAAACCTTAGTTTCGCTATCCAGCAAACCGGCAGGAATGACCTTATCAATCACCTTCTCCCTAATGTCACGCTCAATAACGCCACGCTCTATATCAGGGTCATGGTGAGCGCCAATTACAAGACAGACAACTCTCCGCGGTAAACCGTGGCTATACTCAATAGTTACCTGGGATTTTCCATCAGGGCGAAGATATGGAATTGACCTGTCTTTTCTTACTTCCGCCAACCTATAACACAATTTATGCGCCAGGGAAATAGGTAATGGCATAAGCTCAGGCGTTTCCTTACAGGCAAAACCAACCATCATTCCCTGGTCACCAGCACCAGTTATATCTAAATCACTACTGGACCCGTCAGTCCTTAATTCCAAAGACTGATTAACACCAGCAGCAATATCACCCGACTGCTCCTTAATGGACACAATAACGCCACAGTTCTGGTAATCAAAGCCATATTCAGGGTGCGTGTAACCCACATCCCTTATTACACGGCGCACGTTATCAGGAATGTCTATATAACAATTGCAGGTGATCTCGCCCAGCACTATAACCATCCCCATAGTAACAGCAACCTCACAGGCAACATGGGCAAACGGGTCTTTCGCCATTATGTCATCAAGTATGGCATCGGATATCTGGTCACATAGCTTGTCAGGGTGCCCTTCAGTGACGGACTCTGCAGTGGATAAATAGGAATTCAGTCGATTAAAACTATTTGGCATTCTCCAACCTCCTGTATAAAAATTCTAAATTTGCAACAATTTTTTAAATACGAATTCCCTGATTTCAGTATTTCAAGCTCAGGAATTCGTATTCTCCATTACGTGCCCAATTCCCAGCTTTGCAGGTAGTTCTTTTGCTCCTCGGTTAAGGTATCAATGGAAATATTCATAGCACCAAGTTTCAGGCGACCTACCTCCTTGTCAATCTCCTCTGGCACAGGGTAAACATCTGGCTTTAACTTCCCTTTCATTTTCACCAGATATTCCATACATAGAGCCTGGTTAGCAAAGCTCATATCCATAACGCTGGCTGGATGTCCTTCAGCGGCCGCTAAATTGATGAGCCTGCCTTCTCCTAACAGACAAATGCGCCGTCCATTGTCTAACACATATTCGTCAACGAATGGACGCACTCTCCTTTTTGATTTGGCTAATTCCTCCAGGGCAGGAATATCTATTTCCACATTGAAGTGTCCGCTGTTAGCCAGGATGGCTCCATCCTTCATTTTGGTAAAGTGCGACTCGTCAATAACACTGGCATCTCCCGTGGCAGTGATAAAGACATCCCCCACCACACATGCCTCCATCAAAGGCATGACCTGATAACCATCCATAGTAGCTTCCAGTGCACGGATAGGGTCAACCTCAGTGACAATAACATTTGCTCCCATCCCCTGAGCTCGCCTGGCTATCCCTCTGCTACACCAACCATAACCACAAACAACCACCCGTCTACCCGCCCACAGAATATTGGTGGCTCTGGTAATACCATCGATGGTGCTTTGCCCGGTACCATAGCGGTTGTCGAAGAAATGTTTGGTCTGAGCATCATTTACGGCAACAAGCGGATAATTTAACTTGCCCGCTTTAGCCATATTCCTCAATCTGATAACACCTGTGGTAGTCTCTTCAGTGCCGCCAATTACCTTACCAGCAAGCTCAGCATATTCTTTATGAAGGGTCGAAACCAGATCAGCACCATCATCCATAGTGAGTTGAGGTTTATGTTTCAGGGCAGTAATTATATGCTTATAGTAAGTCTGGTCATCCTCTCCCTTAATGGCATTGACCGGTATGCCATATTCGACCAGGGCTGCAGCCACATCATCCTGAGTGCTTAAAGGATTGGAGGCACACAGGACCAGGTCAGCCCCACCTTCTTTCAAGGCTATCGCCAGATTGGCTGTTTCCGTGGTGACATGAAGACAGGCAGAAATGCGAACTCCTTCGAGAGGCTTCTCTGCAGCAAACCTCTGTTTTATTAGCTTTATTACCGGCATTTCACCACCAGCCCATTCAATACGAAGCCTACCGTCCACAGCTAGAGAGAGGTCCTTAACATCATAATTTTTCATACTTAAATCCTCCAATTTATCTTCGTGCTTTATCTACTGACAGGATAGAACTCCACTCCTCCATTATGTAAACTGGGTAGCAACCCAATCGGGTATATTTACAGTACCCATGAGTAATGGTTTTTGATGACAATCACTGCCTCCAGTCATAATTAGACTATACTTCTTGCCAAACTCGACATAGTGCGTAGTAGTCCTGGCATCATTTCTAGAATGCCAGCACTCAATACCATCAATATACTCCAGCATGTACTTTTCTATAACCTTCATCTGTTCATTTAAATCGCGCGTTATACTCACCAGAGATGTCCCGTTGGGGTCATTTGGGTGCGCAAGCACCAGTATACCACCTGCCTTCCTGATTAATTTTGACGCTTCGTCCAGGGGAAGAGGATACTTGGGGACATCGCACTTGACCAGATACTTCTCAAATGCTTCCTGCTTATTCTCCACAATCTTTTTCTGTATTAAGTAGTTCGCTATGTGAGGTCGCCCAAATACACCATCAACACTATCCTGTATATTCTTCAGGTCTTCTTCTGTTAACCTTTCAATACCTTTACTGTCAAACTCAGCATTCAGTTTCTCGAGAATTTGACGTGCTCTTCTTTCCCTGTGTTCCTTCAACAATTGAAGCTTGCTTTTTAGCTCTTGATTACCGGTATCATACTGATACCCTAGGAAATCCAGAGAAACAACCTTATCCCCATCAGGATAATAAAAGGCTACATTTAATTCTACTCCCGTGATGTAAGAAATGTCATGTGCCTTTGACAGGGTAATAGCTCTTCCCTGGCAATCTATGGAATCATGATCAGTTGTCGACATTAAAGCAATGTTTCTCTTTTTTGCTTCTTGGAAAACCTCTTCAATAGATAGATTGCCATCCGAGCAGCTCCTGGTATGAATATGTAAATCTATTTTCATTTATATTTCTACTGTACCGTACTTCTTATATCTTGAGATTCTTCTCTGCGCTCAAAACGGCAGGAAGTAAAAAGTCCAGCATCAGTATAACAAAAGGACACTGTATTGCTTATTTCTTTTCAACTCCAACGATGTACCAATCCTCAGGAATGTCAAATTGAGTATCAACTATTAAGTACATGACATCAAGATTCGGGGTCAACTGCTTGAAGTCATCCAGAGCCACCTCTTCAAACCTGTTCTGGTTATTAAGGTATGCCTGTTCAGTTAGTGCATTTGACTCGTAATCTTCTCTGGTCCGCCTCAATATCCGATCAATGGCCACTTCCTGAGGACAATCAGTTTGAAGGATAACGAACGTCTTATCATGTTTGGCTGCTATTACAGCCGCCTGTCTTCTTAGCGACTGGGTAATGAAAGTAGCGTCAAGTATCACACTGCCGCCTTTATTAAGAATCTCATCTGCCTGTCTGAATACCTCATCATACACCATCTTCCGTTTATCCATATTAGAAGCAACTTTTTCATCGAAGATATCCTCATCTTTTAGTATCTCTCTCCTGATCAAATCAGTTCGAAGGATGGGATAGCCCTTGATTTTCGATATCTCCTCGCTCGTCTCAGTTTTCCAGGTACCAGGGAGCCCACAGGTGATGAGTAAAACATCATCTCCTAACTTGCTTTCCACGAATTTTCTGAACGGCTCTCTCAACTCAACACCTCCTTTATCAGAGCGAGTTCAACTATCACACTGACTTAAATATAGATAATCCAGGTCCGTTGCTCCACTAAAATGAAGATTTGTTATAGTCAAACAACCCCTGTATATGACCTTGCAAGCTCAAAATAACTCCTGGCAACAGTTAAAATCCCTGTCTTGTCATCAACAGGTATATACTGGTCATCCAACTGAAAACTGGCCACTTTACCCCTGACATAAGCCCGATAGCACTTGTAGAAGTTCAGCAACTTCAATAATTCTTTGTCTCTTGAGAGATTTACATAGGTACCTACCATATATTGAGAAAGGTCAGCCGCCTGGTAGCGGTCTAAATCCATTGCTAAAAAGGCAACCTCAGATGCCACGTCAGCATATCTGAACCTGTCATTAAATTCAATGCAGTCGTAAATGCAAATATCACTGGTAAAGCAGATATGAGCAGCATGAAGGTCACCATGGCAATCCCTTATCCTGCCCTCCTTCACTCGCTTGAGGAATAGGGAATTATTATTGGCAATGAAATCACGGCTATATTTTTTAATCTCATTGTATGTAACCAGGGGGATAGAAATACCCATATATTTTTCAGTTTGAGTGAAGTTCTCATCAATATTTTGCTGGATGACATTCAGGGTACCAAAACCAGCGATTTCCGGGCTTGTTTGAGCTCCACGATGGAACTGTACCAGCTTCTCAGCCACACTGGATATCATTTCACGACTTACCTGTCCATCGCGTAAGAGCACATCCATCATTCTATCCTTAGGCAACTGCTTCATCCTGACAGCGTACTCGATTACCTTACCCTGTCCCTCAATATGAATTCCATTTTCATCCT
>CAZCKW010000022.1:0-11066 GCA_964499375.1 uncultured Dehalococcoidales bacterium | reverse complement strand
GGTGTACAAGTCGGAAGATGAGGCGATAGAAGACGCTTTAAGACTATCTGTATCCCAGAGTTATAAACAGGCTGCCGCTGGGCTGAATGGAGGTGGAGCTAAAGGAGTAATCATGGTTGATTCCATGGAGCAAAACAGCGAAGAACTATATAGAGCGTATGGGAAGTTCGTAGAGAGTCTTGCCGGTAGATTCATCACCGGTGAAGATGTGGGGACCGGCGATCTTGAGTTAAGGTATATGTCGATGGAAACCAATTACGTTGTTGGATTGCCTGAACGGCGAGTCGGGGCGCCGGCAGACTATGGGAACATAATGCCAACGGCTCTGGGCACACTATGCGGGATGAAGGCGTGCGCCAAAAAGGTATATGGAAGCGACTCATTAAAGGGTAAAACCGTCGCTTTGCAAGGATTGGGCAAAGTTGGATATTTAATGGTTAATTTACTGAGAAAAGAAGAGGCAAAATTGATAGTCACCGATATTATAGATGACCTGGTAAAAAACGTGCTGGGAGAGGATGTGCAAGCTGTATCCCCTGAAGAAATTTATGGAATGGACTGTGACATCTTCTGCCCATGTGCCATGGGGGCAATATTAAATAACGACACCATCCCGCAGTTGAAGTGTAAGATAGTCGCTGGGAGTGCCAATAACCAGCTCAAAGATGACAAACACGGGGATGAACTGCATAGACGGAAGATTATATATGCCCCCGATGTTATAATAAATTCCGGTGGCGCAGTAGATTTCTTAGATGCCATGACCTACGGCGGTGAATATAGCTATTCCCGCTCCAGAGCATCTGTGGAGCACATCTACGATAGGGTTTATCAGATATTGGAAAGGTCAGAACGTGAAGATATTCCAACTTACAAAATAGCAACTTTGATTGCTGAAGAGAGGATTAACAGGTACAGAGCAATACACGATTTGAGGCCTGAGAGGTCTAAAGCCATCCGCGCAGGCTTTGGAAAAACTTAGCAGTAAAGGCTGAAAAACAGACGATGGTGCCGATCTTGCAAATAAAGTGATTAATTAGGAGGAGATTTTGTGAAAATAAGCGAAATTTTAACAGGAAAAGAAGGAGAGAAACTTTTTTTGCTGGGAAACGAGGCGGCAGTGCGAGGGGCATTGGAAGGCGGAGTTGGGATTGCCTCTACCTATCCCGGTACCCCTGCTTCAGAGATTGGTAATGTATTCTCCAGAATAGCTAAAGAGGCAGGGATATACTTTGAATTTTCTTCCAATGAGAAGGTAGCTCTGGAAGTTGCGGCTGCGGCAGCCATATCGGGAGTGAGATCTTTTGTTGGAATGAAGTGTCAAGGTCTAAATGTCGCATCAGATTCCTTTATGTCCATAATTTATGAAGGGGTAAAAGGAGGAATGGTTGTTTTTGTTGCTGACGACCCCTCCATGTATTCCTCACAAAACGAGCAAGATGACCGATTATATGCCAGGATTTCCGGCAGCCCTTTGCTGGAACCTTCCAACCCTCAGGAAGTAAAGGATAGCGTGAAATTTGCTTTGGAACTCTCTGAGAAATTTAATATTCCCATATTGGTACGCACTACGACCAGGGTATCTCACATGAGAGGCGTAGTAGAATTAGGAAAGATTAAGCAAGGGAAGACAAAATCTACTTTTACCAAAAACCCCAGACAATTTGTAGTGATGCCAGCAACCTCTCCAAAGATGCGACAGGAACTGATCCAGAAACTAAAGAAAATTGAAGAATTTGCCAATACCTGGGAGCTAAATCGCATCATCGATAAAGGGGGAGATTCTGGCATAATCACCAGCGGAGGTAGTTTTAACTACGTTATAGATATCCTGGATGAGTATAACATCCCGGCCAAAGTGTTGAAGCTCACCCTATCTTATCCCTTCCCTGAAAAATTGGTAAAGGACTTTCTGGATTCAGTGAAACAGGTTGTAATAGTGGAGGAAGTTGACCCGGTAATGGAAAAAGAAGTGTTCGCAGTCCTGGGGAAATATGGAATGCAAAAGAAAGTATACGGGAAATTGGATGGTACCTTCCCTCGAGTATTCGAGTATACACCCGATATCGTGAGGGAGTCTCTTTGCAAATCCTTTGACTTGCAGCTTCCACAGAAAGAGTCATATAAAACAGACATCCCTTTACCTTCAAGGCCCCCTCTCCTTTGTCCTGGCTGTCCCCACCGAGCTACCTACTACGCTCTAAAGAAAGCAGTGGAAAAACTGGATATTAAAAACCCAATCTATGCTACCGATATTGGCTGCTACACTCTGGCAATAGCACCGCCTTTTGAAATGGCTGATTGC
Source organism: uncultured Dehalococcoidales bacterium (assembly GCA_964499375.1). Taxonomy (GTDB): domain Bacteria; phylum Chloroflexota; class Dehalococcoidia; order GIF9; family AB-539-J10; genus CAZCKW01. Next base: position 8,761 of record CAZCKW010000022.1, on the reverse strand, counting down.
AATCTTTCAATGGGCTCAAGCCTGGGAACAGGCTGTGGATTTGCCAGAGCTACGGACCAGAAAGTAATCGGCTTTATTGGTGATTCCACGTTTTTTCACGCTGGTATGCCTGGCTTAGTTAATGCAGTACATAATAGAGATAATATGATGCTGGTTATTCTTGACAACAGAATAACAGCCATGACCGGTGGGCAACCAAACCCCGGTGTGTCTTTTGATGGAATGGGTGGCACGGCGCCTGAGATTTCTATAGAGGAGATTGTAAAAGCGGCCGGCGTTGGATTTGTAAAAGCAGTTGACCCTTTTAACCTTAAAAGGGCAGAGGAGGCATTTACAGAGGCACTGCAATACGATGGAGTTGCTGTAGTCATAGCAAAACATCCCTGCGCTGCAATGATTACGGATAGAGAACGAAGAAGGAAAGGCATTCACATCACTTTTGACGTTAATCAAAATAAGTGTACCCGGTGCATGGTTTGCGTGAAGGAATTTGCCTGCCCAGCGATTTGCGTCGCTCCAGATGGGTTAGTTAATATTGATGCAATACTTTGCGACGGCTGTGGTGTGTGCACACAAATATGCCCTGAGAAAGCAATCGAGGTGAGAAAATGAATAGTACCTATAAAATTTACTTCACCGGTGTAGGAGGACAAGGAATAATCCGAGTCTCAACTGTCATTGGAGAGGCAGCAATGAGGAAGGGTTTGAAAGTAGTAATGAGCGAGTTACATGGGATGGCTGAGCGTGGAGGGATGGTTACCACCGAGGTGAAGATTGGTGATGCATCCAGTGCCATAATCCAGGATGGCAGTGCTGATTTACTTTTTGCCATGGAGCCGGTGGAAGCGTTACGTTCCCTGAAGAAGGTTGGCCCGAATACTTCAGCCGTCGTAAACTCCGCTCCTATTATCCCATTCACCGTCTCTTTGGGAATTGATACTTACCCTGCGATACCGGAGATTATTGCCGAACTGCAAGGCAAAATAAGAAACCTCTTTGTCATTGATGCCTTAGAATTAGCTAGAAAGGCAGGAGACACCATCGCTTCAAATGTAGTTATGTTAGGGGCAGCAGCAGCAATTCCAGGGTTTCCTGTAGAAAAAGAGCTGCTGCTTGCCTCAATAAAGGGGACTTTTCCTGCCTCTACCATTGGAGTAAATTTCGCCGCTTTCGAAAGCGGCTACGAAACAATCTTTAATGAAATATCAAGATAATAATGATGGCAAACGAAACAAAGATTAAGTCGCTGGATGCTTTTTTCAATCCGCAAAGTATGGCAGTTATCGGTGTTTCCAGAGACCCCAACAAGGTAGGTAGCGTCATTTTAAGCAATGCACTCCAGAACCAAATGGGAGTAAGAGTTTACCCCGTTAATCCTCGCCTGGATGAGATAATGGGATTGAAATGTTATCCATCTGTCATAGACATTCCAGATAAAGTAGACCTGGCAGTTATCTCCTTACCTGCAATCTTCGTTCTGGATACAATAAAAGAGTGCATCAGAAAGGAAACAAAGGCAGCGATCATTGTTTCCGCTGGATTTGGAGAAACAGAAAGTGGCAAGGAACTTGAAATAGAACTGAAAAAGACTATCAAGCAAAGTGAAATGAGGGTTTTAGGACCAAACACCCTCGGTATTCTTATCTCAGGTAAGCTAAATACCTTCTTTTTACCTTATGATAAATCCACCACTCCTCCTGCAGGACATATTGCATTTGCCACTCAAAGCGGAGCCATGGGGCATCTGTTGCTGGAGAGAATGGCCTTTTATGGCGTTGGCACATCTGCATTTATTCCTGTAGGCAACAAAATTGATGTGGATGAAAACGACTTGATAGAATACTTTGCCAGGGACGAAAAGACAAAGTGCATTGCTTGTTATCTGGAATCATTTGCCCATGGCAAAAAATTCCTCGAGCTATGCAAAAAGGTAAGCCCTAAAAAACCTATTGTAATGTTAAAAACGGGAAGCAGTAAATGGGGTGCCCGAGCCGCTGCTTCCCATACCGGTGCCCTGGCAGGTTCCAACCTGGTGGTGGAAGGAGCTCTTAAGCAAGTCGGAATCGCAAGAGCCCAAACTGAAGAGGAGTTGTGGGATTTCGCCAATGTCCTGGCTTACGGGAAAGTACTTCAAGGGAATAGAATTGCCATTATTACCCCGGCAGGAGGAATGGGGGTAACAGCTACCGACTGCATTGAGAGAACCCCCAATCTAACAATGGCCGAACTTAGCGTAATCACGAAAGAAAGAATTAAAAACAGAATCCCACCCTTCGCATCAGCGGGCAATCCTATCGACCTCACTGCCACTTCTACCCCCGAGATGATAGATGGAGTTCTGGAAGACTTACAGAAAGACAACAGTGTTGATGGCATCCTCATGTTTTCCATACCCCAGCCCCCACTTCCGGTAACCGATGAACAGATTGAGATAGTGGTGAAATGGGCACGACAGGGGAAACCCCTGGTGGTAGGCACTATCGAGAACAGGCTCACCGCGGAATGCATCAGGGAATATGCCCGTGAGGCTGTCCCTGTTTTTCCCTCAATTGAACGAGCGATCAAAGCTCTACAGGTATCATTTGAAAGGGGTGAATACCTGAAAAGCTGCCAGGAGGGGGAGAAATAAAAATGAAACTTGATTTGAAACAAATAGCTGAAACAAGGGCAGCCTTAGCCGAAAACGAAGTCAAGCAACTGCTCCAACAGTACAGCCTGGCTACTCCCACCTTTAAGCTGGTTGAGCGAAAAGAAGACCTCAAGGGAATAAATTTCCCCTTGGCCCTTAAGGTCTGTTCGGATAAAATATTACACAAGACAGATGTAGCAGGAGTAAAATTAAATATAGGTAACCTGGAAGAACTTAACACAAGCTTTCAGGAATTCCGTAAAAAATTCCCCCAGGAAAAATTCCTGGTAGAAGAAATGGCAAAACCAGGTGTAGAAATAATTACAGGTCTTTTAAGAGATAGCACCTTTGGTCTATCGATTATGGTGGGGATAGGGGGCATTCTTACCGAGCTTTATCAGGATGCTACCTTCAGAGTTATTCCCATCAAGAGGTATGATGCAGAGCAGATGCTTACCGAACTTAAAGGAAGGAAGCTGCTGGAGGGCTTTCGCGATATTAAAACAGACCGAGAGGTGGTAATCAACATGCTTCTTTCCCTTTCACAGTTGGGGGAGGATTTAGAGGATTACATCGACCAGATGGACCTTAATCCTGTCTTTATTTATGAGAGAGGACTGTGTGTGGTGGATGCTAAACTGATTCTAAGAAGACCCCCAGAATAAGTAGAACCTAAGTCACTAAAACAGGCAAAGTTAAGTAATCTGGAGACCAACTTAATGCTAGAAATCGAAAACTTGAGTGTTAAAACAAACGGTAAAAGGATATTGCACAATCTAAATCTAACCATTGCTCCCGGTGAAACACATGTCCTGTTTGGACCAAATGCCAGTGGCAAGACAACGCTTCTTATGACAATCATGGGTTTCCCACAATACAAAGTTAAACAAGGAAGAATACTATTTAAAGGAAAGGATATTACCCACCTTTCCATAGATAAACGCGCCCGGTTAGGCATAGGCATTGCCTTTCAAAGACCGCCATCGATACGAGGAGTAAAAGTCCGAGATGTAGCCAAGTCCTCTCTCGGTCATAGGAAAAATGGCAAGGTCGTGGAAACGACAGCCACCAAGTTAAATGTGAGTGAACTATTGGACCGCGATGTAAATCTGGGATTCTCTGGCGGCGAAGTGAAACTCAGTGAGTTATTTCAATTAACAATGCAAGAACCAGACCTCATTCTGCTGGATGAGCCTGACTCCGGCGTCGACCTGGAGAATATCAAACTGGTTGGTAAAACCATAGGTGCACTGCTACAAACTAGTGCTGGTTTAATCATTACCCACACAGGCCACATCCTTAACTATGTGAATGCCCAAAAGGGACATATCCTGCTCGATGGCAAACTGCACAGCCAGCTTGAACCCCGGAGACTCCTGGATACCATCGAAGAATGTGGTTATGCCAAGTGTGCAGAGTGTGCAAAGTGCAAGGATTAAACTGATGACAAATAAGGATTTAGCTAAAAAAGCCATCACAAAAACATCCTCATATGGGGAGGATATTAACCTGGAGCTTTATTCCACAGACGCGGAGGAAATGGCTTACACCTCAGACCCATCCACACTCCCCCCCGAGGAAAAGCAATGTATGCTTGATGTGGGAGTAGCTCCAGACGATATGCGCCGAAAGTCTGCAACCTTCATCCAGGTAGACCACTCCATCGTCCACAGCTCAACAAACCAAGAAGGGCTGGAGCTATTAAGCACCACTCAGGCGCTTAAAGAATATGGCTGGCTGGAAGATTACTGGTGGCATGTGGTAAATGTAGACACTGATAAGTTCACCGCCTACACAGAGCTACATCAGAATAACGGCTATTTTATACGGGCTCTCCCCAAAATAAAAGTTAAGCATCCTGTTCAAACCTGTCTCTACCTCGCCCATGACAACCTTGCCCAGAAGATACATAACCTCATAATTGCCGAGGAAGGCTCAGAGTTACACATCATCACTGGCTGCACCACATCACCCGCGATATCCTCGGGACTACACATAGGAGTAACCGAGATCTATGTTAAACGAAATGCAAGGGTAACTTTTACCATGATTCACAATTGGTCTCCCCAGACAACAGTGCGCCCCCGAACCGGAATCATTGTTGAAGAAGGTGGAGTATTTATAAGCAACTACATTTGTATAAAGCCTGTGAAGTCACTTCAGACGTACCCTAAAGCAAGGTGTGTAGGCGAAAATGCCACCACCCGCTTCAACAACATCCTGGTAGCAGCCGCTGGCTCATTCATGGATGTAGGTTCACATATACAACTGGAAGCCAGGGGTTGTCGCACTGAGAGCATCTCTCATGCCATAACTACCGGTGGCACCATCATTGCCAGAGGCTATATATCAGGAAGCGCCCCTGATGTTAAAGGACATCTGGAATGCCAGGGTTTGATACTCTCCGAAAGAGGAACAATCCATGCTATCCCTGAACTTGAAGGCAAGATTGCCGGAGTGGATCTATCCCACGAAGCAGCAGTAGGTAAAATCGACGAGGAGCAGCTACAATACCTTATGGCACGCGGCTTGACTCGCGCCCAGGCTACGGCGGCAATAGTACGAGGATTCCTGAATGTCGACATTGAAGGCTTGCCTCCACAACTCGATGCCCAAATAAAGAAGTCAATCGAGAGCAGTGAGAAAGGACTCCTTTAACTTCTCTCTTTACCTGAACATAAATTACAACCAATCAAACTGCATCCTGAAGCCGCATTGCAAGGAGAACCATCAACCATTACCACTACGGTAATTTAAAGTTTTTCACCTCGTCTATGATATTCATCGCTCCGAACATCACATTCAGAGACTAAAGCTACATTTGTCCAGCTCGTTCAAAGAATCCCAAACAGGGCGCTAGACATTTTATTAATACTTATATACAATATAGCTGACTGAAATAGTCACCTTTATATATTTAGCAATTATCTGTCTGATCGGTACAAAGTAAACTATAAAATAGGCACTTTAGTGGATATTGCACAGCATAGTACCAAGATCCAGCCTTTTTAAAGGAGTTAAATAATTGGAGACGATATCCAGGGGCTTCAGCTATCAACGCTTTAAAGCAAAGCAATAAGTACCACATATTGATAAAGGAGAGATGAAGCATGAAAAAACAGGAGGTTTAGTAATATGAAAATGCCACTTGAGGGAATAAGGGTTCTCGATTTGAGCCAGATGTTGGCAGGACCTGTCTGTACAAGGAGAATGGGAGACATGGGAGCAGAGGTGATAAAAATTGAGTTGCCAGGCACAGGTGAAGTTACACGTAGTTTAGCCGGCGGGAATATTAAGGACACATGCGGATACTATATTGTTTTGAATCGCAACAAGAAGAGCATCACTCTTAATTTAAGGGATGCCAAGGCAAGGGATATAGTATACAGGTTGGCAAAGATATCGGATGTTATGATTGAAAACTTTCGCGCCAAGACCGTTGATAAATGGGGAATTGGTTATGATGCTCTGAAGGAGGTGAACCCTAAGATTATCTGCTGCTCCATATCAGGGTATGGGCAAGAAGGACCTTACTCGCAGCGACCTGCCTATGACCCGATAGCCCAAGCAATGTCGGGGTGGATGAGTATTACTGGTATAGAAGGTCAAGAGCCCTGCCTCACAGGATTACCCTTAGGTGACATGCTGGGAGGAACTACCGCCCTTTATTCCATTCTGGCTGCGCTTATTTATCGTGACCGTACCGGTAAAGGAGGAAAGATAGATGTTTCCTTAGCAGATTGCTTGATAGACTGGCTGGTATACGTCGCACAGTTCTACTTCATTAAAGGCAATATCCCCAGTCCGATAGGGTCAGGGCATCCCACAAACTTCCACCGTGCCTTTAAATGCAAGGATGGTAAATGGCTCCAAGTGAGTGCTCCCAGTACACCAATGTGGGACCGCCTCGTTAAGGTCCTGGCCAAGAATCCAGGGTATGAGGGACTCCCCACTGATACAAGGTTTGACACATTGCAAAAAAGGATTGATAACCGTCCAATAATGTTTCCCTACTTGAACGAGCTCTTCATGACTAAGAATCGTGAAGAGTGGTTAACGGAGCTTCTCGAGGGAGATGTCCCTAGTGCACCAATAAATAATGTAGCAGAAGCCCTCGCAGATCCACAGATAAATTTCCGAAAAATGGTAGTGGAGGTCGATCAACCTTACTGGGGTAAGTACAAGACTACGGGAATGCCTGTAAAAATGACACAGATTGAACAAGAGAGATACGACCCACCACCTCGATTAGGAGAGCACAATGAAGAGATACTTGGCTCCCTGTTGGGATACTCAAAAGAGGAAATAGAGACCTTTAAAGCGGAAGGGGTGATATAGCATCCCCAGCAGTAAGGAAGTAAAAACTGCAAAAAAATATAAGGAGGATTCAAAATGTACAACTCGCTAGCTATCGGATACGAAGAGGCACATGGGGCGGTAGAGACTATGATAAAGGAGGTCAAGAGCAACCCTGACAGATACTGGCAGGACTGCTGTATGGTCATCTGTGATAACGCCGGTGTCCCTATATGTGTTGCGAGATTGGACCGGGGTAATTACCACCATTATCAACAAGCCTTCAGGAAAGCATTTACTGCTGCAATGTGGAGAATGGACACTTCCGATTTCCACGAGCTTATCAGTAAGCGTGACTGGTCTGAGCAAACCTACGGCCCTGAGTATTCGGTCTGTCCCGGCGGATTAGCTATTGTCCCACCTGAGTATGAAGCAGATTATAAAGGAAGGCCTGTATGTCTTGGTGCTATTGGAATCAGTGCCGCAGGCGAATACGGAGCCGATAATGAGTTAGCAAAAGTAGGTCTTAACTATATTAAGAGCGTGCTGTGGCCATCAAAGTAGATGCTACTCCACTGCATGAAGATAATGCGGATAAAAGAAGTTACCATTATAAAAGTTACCACCACAATAGATTGTAGGACTGGGGCATGTTTTCAAAGATAAATGACAGAGTACTAAAAACCACCTGCGCATTGTGTAACGCTGGCTGTGGTGTACTGGTACACCTGAAGAATGGCGAACCCATCAGTGTGGAGGGAGACCCGGATAGCCCGGTAAACAGAGGAGCACTGTGTGTTAAAGGCATGGCCTCCTTAGAGTACCTTTACCATCCGGATAGATTGAAATATCCCTTGAAAAGGGTTGGTGAAAGAGGTAAAGGTAAGTGGCAGCAGATTTCATGGGATGAGGCACTACGTATGGTAGCATCTGAATTGACCAGTACCAAGGAGAAATACGGCGCTGAATCGATAGTCTTCATTCGTGGAGCGGCCAAGGGCTACCAGGATAGTTATATGGCACGGTTTGCCAATGTCTTCGGCACACCAAATGTGGCTTCGATGGCTCCCATCTGCCATATGCCCAGACTTCATGCCTCGGTGATAACCTATGGGTTCATGGCACTCCCCGATTACGAATATCTGCCATCATGTATAGTACTGTGGGGATTAAACACACGAGAAACAGCCATTGGACATTATAACCGCATTACTGAAGCTTTAGAAAAAGGCTCAAAGCTAATAATAATAGACCCCAGCAAAACAATATTCACTCAAAAGGCCGATATATGGGTAAAGCCAAGGCCCTGTTCCGACCTGGCACTAGCCTTGGGCATGATAAACGTGATAATAACTGAGGGCTTATTCGACAAGAATTTTGTTGAGACTTGGACAGCGGGTTTCGATAAGCTCAGAGCTCATATTCAGGACTATTCCCCTGAGAAAGTTGAGGAAATAACCTGGGTGCCAGCAGAAACGATTAGAGAGGTAGCCCGGTTTTATGCTAATAATAGTCCATCCTGTATTGCCTGGGGAAATGGCCTCGATAATAATATAAATAACTTTCAAAGTGCCCGTGCCATCGCAATCTTGAGAGCGATTACCGGTAATATTAGCAGACCCGGTAGTGATATAGAATGGTCACCCCCTGGAATAGTACCCAAGGGTTCGCCCGAATTGCTTCAGCAGGACGCCTTGCCACGAGATGTGCGCACAAACAGGATTAGTGCCAAGGAAGGAATGCTACCGATCAACTTCTACGCCTTACCACAGAGTATAGTAAAAGCTATACTAGAAAATGAACCTTACCCCATCCGTGCCGCTTTTATTCAGGGAG
>CAZCKW010000021.1:3297-11514 GCA_964499375.1 uncultured Dehalococcoidales bacterium | reverse complement strand
AGATTTACAGTCTGCTCCGATTAACCACTCCGGCACCCCTCCCACCTCAAGTTTAGCACAAACTTTCTCGAAAAATCTAACGCCAGCCCGAGAGGGGAGTCGAACCCGCTAACCTACCGATTACAAATCGGTTGCGCTACCATTGCGCTACTCGGGCAACTTTTTGGCGAGCTAGTATAAATTAAGATTGAACACAATGTCAACTGAACTTAAAAGAGAGGACATTTCTAAAGAGTCTTGACACTGAACTTAAAAGTGGAAAGGAAGGATACAGCATTAACTATAGAACCTCTGCTATAATTTAAAGCCTCTTACTGCTCAAATAAAGCAAGGTTGGATTATGTCAACATTGAAAGCACCTGTAGAAAAATGGACGGGAAGGGTTCACGAGATAAAACTGGGGGGTGGAGGGCGTAAGAGCATCGCCATAGGCGGAGAAACTACCCTGCCGTTTTTATATTTTGAGGGCTCTATTCCTAACAGAGTAGCAATAGCTATGGAAATACAGGACAAGGAGCCTATCGACTGGTCACCGCATCTTCTCTCAGCCTGGGGAGAAGTAACCAGAAACCCGGCAACCTGGGCTAAAAAGGCAGCTGAATATGGCGCTGACATTATTACCCTTCACCTGAGAAGCGCCCATCCCGAACTGGGAAATACCGGTGCAGACGAAGCAAGAAAAGTGGTAGAGCAAATACTCAGTGCAGTAGACCTCCCCCTCATAGTCCTTGGTCCAGATGTAGCAGAAAAAGATAACGAAGTGCTGGTAGCTGTTTCAGAGGCAGCTCGAGGACAGAGAATCGCCATTGGTAACTGCACAGATAAAAATTATCACACCCTGGCCAACTCTTGTCTGGCAAATGACCATGTAGCCATAGCCAAGACACCCAATGATGTCAATCTGGCCAAGCAATTAAATATACTCATCCACGAAGCTGGTCTTCCGCTAGACTCTATGCTCAATGACCCCACCACCGGATCCCTGGGTTATGGTCTGGAATATACTTACTCTGTAATCGAAAGATTACGCCTGGCTTGCTTAATCGGGGATGAAATGACATCCGCCCCTATAATCTGCCTCGTCGGTGAAGAATCATGGCGGCAAAAAGAATCTAGAGCTACAGAAGGAACCCCACCAAGCTGGGGGATTCATGAAGAACGCGCTATTACTTGGGAGGCATTAACTGCCACCAGCCTCATAACAGCCGGAGCTAACATCATCGTCCTGCGACATCCTGAAACAGTTGAGCTAACCAAGCAACAGCTAACTTACGCCTACCAGGGGAGGAAAACCAGGAAACCTTGACTGGAATAGAAATCTACAAGTACCTGCCCAAGACTAACTGCAAGAGGTGTGGCTTTGCTACTTGCCTTGCGTTCGCCATAAAAGTAGCCCAAGAACAGGTTGATATTTCTTTATGCCCCTGTCTTTCTAACGAATCCAGCGAAATAATCAAACTCGCATCTCGCCCACCCATCAGGCTGGTGTCAATCGGCAACCATGAAAAAATTGACGTTGGTAATGAGACGGTATTATTCCGGCATGAGAAGACATTTTATCATCAGCCCGGCCTGGTAGTCAGGATTAAAGATACACAGCCACTTAATAACTCCATCCAGCTAGTAAATGAGGTAACCAATTACAGTGTAGACCGGGTAGGTCTGCAATTGAGGCTAAATGGTCTCGTCCTCGACAACGAATCTAAAAATGCTGATAAGTTCTGCAAGCTCACTAAATCAGTCAAAACCAACACCAATTTACCCTTAATACTTATGTCTGCTGAACCTGCTACAATGAGCCTTGCACTAGAAGAAGTAGCCCAGGAGAAACCTCTCATCTACACTGCTACCAGAGATAATTGGCAGGATATGGCCCAACTTGCTCTAAACTATCACTGCCCATTAGCAGTATCTGAACCTCAAGGTCTAAATAAGCTTGCGGAACTTACAGAAATGGTGACCCAAAAAGGCGTGGAAGACATTATACTCGACCCTGGAGAACTGAGCTTCTCCAACTCAGTTGCTGTTTTGACTCAACTGCGCAGATTAGCCATAAACAAGAGATATAGCCCTCTGGGCTACCCTATAATAACCTTCCCCGGTGATAGCACTACTTCGGCAGGAGAAGAGGCACTACTTGCTGCTCAGCACATAGCCAAATATGCAGGCATTGTGGTTCTTGACCACTTCTCACCTGGCACAATATATCCACTGCTTACACTCCGCCTTAATATATATACCGACCCTCAGAAGCCAATACAGGTAGCAGCTGGCATCTATCCTATCAATAACCCTGATGAGACAAGTCCGGTGACTATTACCACTGACTTTTCGCTCACATACTTTTCCATGGCTGGCGAGCTGCAATCTAGTGGTTTCCCCGCCTGGCTTCTAGTTTGCGACACTGGAGGTCTATCAGTGCTCACTGCATGGGCTGCCGGCAAATTCGGTGCCACACAGATAGCTAAAACAATCAAGCAATTTAATGTCTCCAGTAACATCAACCACCACAACATTATCATCCCGGGTTATATAGCCACGATAAAAGCAGAGCTCGAGGAAGAACTACCTGAATGGAAAGTCATGGTGGGCCCTCGTGAAGCAATGGACATAGGCAACTACTTAAGGCAAAATTGGGTGAACCAAGCCTCATTTCCTGACTGAGAAAGAAGCTTTGACTAATAAGGCTACTAAATTTAAGGTAGAATTCTTGCCCTCTAGAAAGAGTGTTATTGTACCTGAGGGTACCTTGCTGGTTGACGCTGCTGCTAAAACTGGCATAACAATCGATACCCCCTGCGGCAGGCAAGGCCGTTGTGGCAGATGCCTGGTCAAAGTTGAGAAAGGTCAGGTTAGTAACAACGAAAGCCCTTACCTCAACACCGGGCAACTTCAGCAGGGTTGGGTTTTATCCTGTGTAGCCAGGGTAGCTGGAAACCTGGTTATTTCCATACCAACAAGGAGAGCACAAAACAAGATAACCAGCGAGTATGCCATCACCAAGAAAGCCTGTGCTATTCATCTTGATTGGCCTTTATCCCCTGCTGTACATCAATTCTTCATAGAATTGCCTCCATCCAGCCTAACAGACAATGCGGCCGATTTTGACCGCTTGAAATCGGTAATAGCAGGTAAATACGGAATCGAGAACCTCACGTCCAGCTTGCCTTCAATAAGGAAACTTAGTCAGGACTTACAAAAGGCTAACTGGCAAGTTACCGTGAGCATAGATAATCGAAATCAGGGCAAAGAGGCTCGCCTCATTAATGTCAGTGCTGGCCATAGAACACAACCCCCTCTCGGTGTTGCCATCGATATCGGCACCACCAACGTTACAGCCACCCTGGTCGATCTTAATTCTGGTCGTATATTAAAGCAAGCATCGACTATAAACAGGCAAATTATCTGTGGAGAGGATGTCATCTCCAGAATTATTTACAGCGAGCACAAAGGGGGATTAAAACAGCTCAACCGATTTGTAATAAATACCATTAACGAGCTGCTTGGTGAACTGGCTGCTATAAATTGTATTAAAACCGGTGATATAGACCAGGTGGTAGTAGCCGGTAATACCACCATGATTCATTTACTTCTCTCACTATCCCCAAAATACATCAGGCAAGAACCCTATGTCCCCACAGCAAGCCAGTTCCCCCTGGTCACTGCCAGGGAATTGGGAGTAAAGATTAACCCTGACGCCACCGTCTATTGTGTTCCAGCAGTGGCTGCCTACATCGGAGGTGATATTACCGCAGGGGTATTGAGTTCACGGCTGTTTAGCAATAATAAGCTCAGCCTGTTCCTGGATATTGGCACCAATGGTGAAATGGTACTTGGTAACTCAGACTGGATGATGGCATGTTCCTGCAGTGCAGGTCCCGCATTTGAAGGCGCCGGTGTCAACTGCGGCATGCTAGCAATTACAGGAGCCATCGAGGATATAACAATAAATTCCACCACCATGGAGCCAACTATTAAGACAATCGATGACGCCTTAGCACTGGGCATTTGCGGCTCAGGGATGATATCTTCACTGGCTGAAATGCTCCATACTGGAATCATAGACAGGGCAGGGCACATCATCCAGAAAACCAGCTGCAATCCACGCATACTATCTGGAGAGCATGGAGCGGAATATGTCCTTTGCTGGGCAGCAGATTCCGGCACTGGCAGAAATATCACCCTCACTGAAGTGGATATAAATAACCTCATCAGAACCAAAGCAGCTATATACGCTAGTATAATAGTAATACTTAGAAAGCTCGGCATCTCACTATCACAGATTGAGCAAGTACTCCTTGGAGGTGCTTTCGGACAACATATAAACATAGAGCAAGCTATTCAGATAGGACTCTTACCTGACCTTCCCTGGGAAAGGGTCCAATATCTGGGTAATACCTCATTATCAGGGGCCTACAACATCCTCCTGTCCAGACAGGCTCAACAGCAAGCAGAGAATATAGCCCATAAAATAACCTATCTGGAACTTATCTCCGATAATGAATTTATGAACGAATTTACTGCAGCATCATTTTTACCTCATACCGATCCCAGCAAATTCCCTTCTGTCAAAGCACCAGCACGATAGGAGAAATATAGTGATTGTTATCGGTGAATCCATACAGATAATCTCTCGCCAGGTGAGAGCAGCTATAGAAAATCGTGATAAGAGCTTCATACAGGAGTTAGCCCTACATCAAATAGAGAGTGGAGCCCAATGTCTTGACCTTAACATTGGCCCTCAGAAAAAAACTGGTGCTGAGGTAATGACCTGGATGGTTAACACTGTTCAGGAAGCTACTGATATCCCCCTGGCATTAGATACCACTAATATTGAAGCTATAGAGGCTGGCCTTAAATCGTGCAACAAGACTGCCCTTATCAACAGCACCGATGCTACACCGGAGAAGCTCAATGCTCTAATACCGCTTGCTGCTAAATACAATGCTAATATTGTCGCCCTTACTTTAGGCTCAGGTGGTTTACCTGCCACTATTGATGACCGCTTAGAGCTTGTTCTGGAACAAATCTTGCCAGCAGTGATCCAGCATAATGTTCCTTTCGACCACTTGTTTCTCGACCCACTGGCCCTTAGTGTAAACAGCAACCAAGAACAGGCAATGAAAACAATCGAAGCAATACGATACTTCAAACAAATATGCGAGCCTCCTCCTGTGACTACCTGCGGCCTTTCCAATATCTCCAGTGGAGCACCTGAGAAACTACGCCCCCTGATCAATCGGGTATTCCTGACCATGATGCTCGGCGTAGGGCTCGACTCTGCCATTATGAACCCACTGGATAGCAAGCTAATGGATACGCTGCATATCATCAACTCCGGTGATAAAACTACACCTGAGGCGGAGCTATACATTGAACTATATAATGCCTATGCAGCAGGCGAACAATTCGATACCAGTAAAATCATCGGGGACAACCCTGAACTAAGAGATATAGTCAGGACTATTAAGGTCCTGCAAAACGAGCTGCTCTATGCCCACGGCTACCTCAGCACCTGAAATAATCAATATTTTATTTACCAAATTGTTCCTTACTCACCATTAGCCTATTGACATTTATACACATACCTATTATTCTGCTAGTAAATTAATGTAAAGGAGTACAGAAATGCAAGCATATTGTATGAAGTGCAAAGCTAAGAGAGAAATCAAGAACCCCAGGCCTGTTGTTCTCAAGAACGGTCGTCCAGCAACACAGGGAGTCTGCCCAGTCTGCGGTACTAAAGTTTTCCGTATTGGTAAGAGCTAAACCGACTCGCTGATAGAACAGCTAAAAATCTGGAATCAATAGAACTTTAAAAAGGTATAGCAGCGTATGCCCATCGTAAAAAGTATCTTTTCAGGAATTTTTAGCTTCTTATTGACCGTTACTCTAATTGCTCTGGGCATCGTTATCACCCTTAATCTCACTGTGCTCAATCCTGATTTTATTATCTCTGAACTCGATAAAACAAACACCTATTCAATTATCGCCGACCAGGTGAGAGAACAGGTTCCAACAGATGACCCTTATATCGCTCAAGTTGTAGACATAACTATTACTGAACTTGAGCCCTGGTTAAGGGACCAGGTTAATGCCGTAATTTATGACGGCTATGCCTATCTCAAGGGAAACAATGAGCTCAATATTGTTATTCCGCTGGAACATGTAAGAACCTGTGTCAAGGAGAATGTAGCACAAGCTGTGCTTGAATCCCTTCCAACTGAACTGGAAGGAGTTCCTCAGAGCCAGATACAGGTTTTCTTATCACATATATATGCCGAAATAGACAACCAGATTCCATCACAAATTGAAATCAACGAGGCATTACTGGGACCAGAGGTAACAGCTCAGCTTCAAAAGTCACGGCAAATTATCGGCTATATAGATATTGGCTACAAAGTATTAATCGGCCTGGCTGTCCTGCTGATATTGCTTATAGCCCTGCTACAATGGTGGCATCTAAAGCCCATCGCACGCTACACCGGGATACCCTTCACTACGGCAGGTGCTCTCTGCCTTATAGTTCCCACAGTCACCGAAAGAGTTATCCCTGGCATACTCTCCGACGTGGTACCATCGGAAATCCCTGCCGAGATTATGTCTAGTATACCCCTGCTAATTGCTGATTTCAGCAGCCCCTTAAAAACCTATGGCATAGCACTCCTTATTGTTGGAATAGTACTAATAGTGCTCTCAATTAAGCTTAAATCACCAGGCGAAGCATACTGACAATTCATACCATAATATCTTCACAGATACATATCTTGGAACCATGAACCTCGGTTATTAAAGCAAGTGCTGTCAAAACCGCGGTTTTCCGGATATAGCCCATAGTAGGAATTAACATATGCGCTGCACTGGTTAGCCATCGATACAACAGTGATATACTTAGTTATATTAACATCAAGAAGAGCGCATAATGGAGAAAAGACCCCTCTTTAATATGGCAGAGGAAGCAAAGCTGCCTCAAAGCATACCTCTAGCAGCGAGGATGCGACCGCGAACTTTTACTGAGTTTGTCGGGCAGGAGCACTTAGTTGCTGAGAAACGAGTGTTACGAAAATGCATCGAGGCAGACCAGCTACCCTCCATAATCCTGTGGGGGCCAGCGGGCAGTGGTAAAACAACCCTGGCTTATATTATTGCCAGTGTCACGAGATCCCATTTCAGTCCCCTAAGTGCTGTAAGTGCAGGAGTGGCTGACATGCGACGTGTTATCGACGAGGCCAAGAAAAGGCTAAGACTCTCAGGACAGAGAACTATTCTTTTTATAGATGAAATACACCGCTTCAATAAGGCACAACAGGATGCTGCATTGCCTTTCGTGGAAAATGGCACCGTGACCTTCATTGGAGCTACCACGGAAAATCCTTCCTTCGAAGTTATTTCGCCGCTTCTTTCTCGCTGCCGAACTTTCCGTTTGAACCTGTTGAGCAATGAGGAGATTAAGCTCATCGTGGAGCGAGCTATCCAAGATGAGGAAAGAGGGCTGGGAAAGCTTAAATTCAGCATAAGTGAGGAAGCTTTAAACCACCTGGTAACTATGTCCAACGGGGATGCCCGTGTTGCATTAAACGCTCTGGAGATGTCGGCCTTTGCCACTTTACCTGATAATAAAGGGCAGCGGTTAATAAATCTACCTGCTATTGAAGAGGCACTGCAGCACCGCGCTTTGCTCTATGATAAGAGTGGTGACCAACACTATGACCTTATTTCGGCGCTGCATAAGTCCCTGCGTGGCTCTGACCCAGATGCCTCTCTGTACTGGTTAGGACGTATGCTCGAAGCTGGGGAGGATCCCCTTTATATCGCCCGCCGCCTGGTTCGGTTTGCCTCTGAAGATGTAGGCATGGCTGACCCTCAAGCCTTGATGATAGCGGTGTCTGCCCAGCAGGCAGCGCATTTCGTAGGACTGCCCGAAGGCAACCTGGCTTTAGCCGAGGCTGTGGTCTATCTGGCATCAGCTCCTAAGAGCAACTCGTTATACCAGGCTTATTCCAAAGTCCAGGAAGATATACAGCACGGTCGAAATGAGCCAGTACCGCTACATTTACGTAACCCGGTAACTGGCTTGATGCAACAGATGGGATACGGCCAAGGCTATAAATATGCTCATGATTATCCCGACCATTTCGTCAAGCAGCAAAACCTGCCTTCCCCTCTCCAGGGGAAGCGCTATTACATCCCCGGCGACCAGGGTTATGAAAAGGAGAT
>CAZCKW010000021.1:0-3197 GCA_964499375.1 uncultured Dehalococcoidales bacterium | reverse complement strand
TTTCATCCTCTGTAAATCCAGCGGCAAGTACCTCAGTCCAGTGTTTCAAAATCTTTTCCAGTCCGGGTATGATGGCTTTGCTCTTGTTTGTCAGAGAAAGCCGGTAAAACCGCTTGTCGTGGGAATCATGCTCCTTTATCACATATCCCAATTCCACCAGTTCCTTAATTGCCCGCGCTGTAGTGGTTTTATCCATGCCGAGCGCCTCACTCAACTCTTCCTGGCTTAATCCATCATGCCGATAGAGAGCATGGATGAACTGCAGGTAACCTCCCTTGATATCAAGCCCGGCAAACTCCTTATCTATATAGCTGCGGCAGTACCTGTGAATAATAGAGACCCATTTACCCAAAGATTCATTCATCGATTCATTCATCGCTCATCTCCCTGTTTCCACTAAGGTACTTTGTCTCTTGAATTCACGCATCAGTGGAATAACCATGGCAAGCGCTACAAGAAAAGACAGTGTATCAGCTATAGGAAATGATAGCCACACTCCATCAATCCCAAAGTAACGTGGCAGAATGAGCACTAAAGGTATAAGAAACAGAATCTGCCTGGACGTGGAAAGAATAATCGTTGGCATTACCTTCCCGATTGCCTGGAACACGACTGAGCTAACCATGTGAAACCCGACCAGAAAAAGCATTACGAAGACAATCCTTATGGCATGGGTGCCCTGAGATATGAGTGCAGCATTAGTGGAAAAGATACGCACAATCGGCTCAGCAAAGAAGAACAGGATTAAAAAAATAGTGAAGCATAAAACCGTCGCAATAGTAATTGAGCGTCGTATTACCTCACTTGCCCTGTCATAGCGTCCTGCGCCGTAGCTGTAGCCAAGTATTGGCTGAAGCCCCTGGGCAATACCCCTCCCCGGCATTCCGGCAAACATCAGCACCTTGTGTACCACTCCAAAAACTGCTATGGAGATGTCACCACCATAAAACCCGAGTGTCCTGTTAATCACTATAGCAACGAAGCTTCCCGCTACAGTCCTGATAAATGTTGCAAACCCTATGGCAATAATTTCCCTTACTATAGCCCACTTCAGAACAAGGTTCTTTACACAAATGCGCAGTGAGCTTTTCCCGGTAAGAAAATATCGTAACAGATATGAGGTGGTTGCCACATGTGCAATAACCGTTGCAATTGCGGCTCCCCGGATACCCATACCGAGGGCAAAGATGAAAATTGGGTCGAGCGCTATGTTCAACAGAGCACCAATAAACATGCTTATCATCGCAACACGGGCATTACCCTCAGCCCTGACAATATTGTTGGCTGACATAGAAAACGTATGGAATACCACGCCAAGAAGGATTATATCCATGTATGCTTTTGCATAGGGCAGAATGGTATCCGTAGCCCCAAAGAGACGTAGAAAGAAGGTGCTCTTTGCCAACCCGGCAACCGCCAGTGCTCCGCCGAGAACCAGAATCAAAATAAATGCATTGCCCAGTGTACGCTCCGCCTTTTCCATGTCGTCGGCTCCCATGCTTCTGGAGATAAGAGATGCTGCCCCCATACCTACCATCTGCCCAATCCCCATCATTATCATCTGCACCGGGAAGACAATAGAAATTCCGGCAATGCCCAGAGCACCTACCCCCCTACCGATAAAAATAGTATCTACGACATTGTATAGTGCCATTACGAACATGCCTGCCATCGCCGGGAGTGAGAGTTTCCACAACAATGTTTTTATGGGTTCGTTAGCCAGAGATTGACTGTGATTACGCATGATTTAATAAAACACCAGTATCAGTTGTATATACAACTGATTATACCAGGATATAGTTGTAAACACAACTAATTTATGGTCAGGTTCAAACCACTACAGTTACATATCGGAGGGTCGGGGCTTGTCCCCGACCAGGTTGCGGAGCCGTGACAATTCATTAATGGTAAGCTCGCGCGCCTGCCCTTCCTCGAGATCACCTAAGATAATATTCCCCAACCGAATTCGCTTCAGAGCAATCACCCTGTGACCGAGCTCCTCAAACATGCGATGTACCTGCCGTTTTCTACCCTCGTGTATTGTTATACTGTAATTGAAAGGATGCTGCCCTTTCACCTCCTTTATCACAGCAGGATAGGTCATTCCATCATCTAGCTGAAGCCCTCTCCCAATTTCCCGCTTCTCATCAGGCCGCAATTTGTTTCTGATGAATACCAGGTATTCCTTCTCATGCTCAAATTTGGGATGGGTAAGCCGGTAAGTCAACTCTCCATCACTGGTTAGAAGCAATAGTCCCGTGCTATCCTTATCCAGCCGTCCCACCGGATATAGCTTTAGAGTTCGATATCGCTCAGGTATAAAGTCCACGACTGTTTTGCGACCTCTGTCATCTTTTGTGGTTGATAGAACACCGGCAGGTTTATTGAGTATCAAGTAGATTAATGGTTTAGCCTTTAAATCAACCAGTTTCCCATCCACAAGAACGGTATCCCGTTCCACATCCACAATATGTGAGAAATCCTCTGCCACATAACCGTTTATCCGTACCCTGCCCTGTTTGATTATATCAGCTAATTGTCGACGCGAACCTGAACCAACCTCCACCAGCAACTTGAGCAACAGTTTTGCTTTCACAAACCCAATAAACTAACCAGTTAATATATGATTTATTATTTTCTTTAATTTCTTACTATCAAAGGGCTTGGTAACATAGGGGACTTCAGCCCTGAAGAGGAACTCTACGGTATCCGTACCCTTCACATCCCCGGTGATAAAAACAACTCTGCCATCCAGAGATGGAACTGTCTTCTGAATACGCTTATATAACTCCATGCCGCTCATGCCGGGCATCTTGACATCCAGCAGTATGAGGTCATATCCCCCTCCCTCAATCATTTTCAGCGCATCACCGGCATTATCCGCGGTCTCCACCTCATGTCCCTCCTGAGTCAATAACTCATTCAAGTATTGCAAATTTGTCGGTTCATCATCCACCACCAGTATCCTGGCTTTAGCTACCTGTTGAGTCTCACCTGCGGCTGGCTCTGCCATCTCCAGTTGTTTTTCTTCAGAGATTACCGGCAACTCCACGATGAAAGTAGCTCCCTTGCCCGGCTTGCTTTCGGCATATATCCGCCCGTTGTGCTCGGCTATTATCCCATGACAGATGCTCAAGCCCAGCCCTGTTCCCTGCCCCACCTCCCTGGTGGTAAAGAAGGGGTCGAATATCCTGTCC
>CAZCKW010000020.1:0-11905 GCA_964499375.1 uncultured Dehalococcoidales bacterium | reverse complement strand
AGTGACAGGGCTTCGTTATCATGATTCCAGGAGGAAATTACCGTTATTGTCGCCGGCGGTAAGGCGTGAACTGTGACGCGGCTCAATGCCTCCTTTGCTGGATGTTCCTTGACCCCTTCCTCTATCGCCTTTTTCTCAATCTGAAGGATTTTCCTTAGCTTTCTTGCTGTCTCCAGAGATGTTCCCTGCAGTTGTCTTAAGGAGATATTAAGCTGTCTGATATCGGGGGGCTGGATATATCTATACAGAGGTGTAATTAACACCACTTCCTGACCTAATTGCAGTGCTTTTTTTACCAGGTCTCTGGAGTCAAGGGGTGGGGTTACCGCCAGCACCTGTTTATGGTCATAGGCTGCTATGGCGGCTGGAATTATTGCTCCCGCCAGAGTCAATGCTGAGACGATAAGGTTATAAACCAGTTTATCCGCCTCTTCGATATTTGATACTGCTAAATTGGTAGCTATTATCGCCATCTGCCTGGGCTCTTCCAGGTATTCTTTAACTATGATGTTACCCAACTTCACAGTATGTTTCCAATCTATGTCCTTCAATTTATCGCCTGGCTGATAGAACCGGCTGTCGTAATATTCCACCCCCCCCCTGGGAGCCCTACCTGATATAACCGGGGAATATGTAGCTGAATGAGATCCAGCCTGTGATGCTGTTTCTTCGAGATATTTCCTGGCTAGCCATTCAGCATATCTGGCACGTGGAATAACATAGAGCTTCACCGGCTTGATTACCTGTCTCATCTGGAATAATCCCCAGGGGTCTGTAGAAAATATCTCAAGCTGTGGTTGTGAGGGACCTGACAGGGAAGGGGTGAGTGTCAGGTGAAGCTCTACCTTCTCGGGTATGCTAAAGAACTCTTGCCTGGCGGGACGAACCCAGGAATAGCTGGAATTAATGGAGAAGTGCAGGGTGAAAGAGGTCTTGCGCATTAGTGTGACTTCTAGTCGGCTCGTATTTCCAGCACGAAGCCTGATTTCCTTCTGCTCTACCTCCACAGGTGGTAGTGGCGAGTGTTTAAAAACATATACCAAAATACCAGCAACAAGTAGCAGTGCCATGCCACCGCTTACTGCCAGAGTCCAGTTACCCAGGAGAATGGAAACAACTGTTGTTGCTCCGGCAGCGGATAATACCGATTTGGAAGTTAACGTCAATTCCCGTTGCCTTGTTGGAGGGGATATGCTCAGATTGAGAGCATTTTCCTTAAAGGCGCAGCTTATTAAGGGTAGTATGGGTAATGCCAGCAAAGGCGAAAAGACTGGTAATACCGGCTGGAATAGAAGCGGTATAACAAACAGATAAGCTATTGCAACCGGTATTTCCCAGCGAGGCTGCGTTCTCAACAGGAAATACAATCCCAGTATAAATAATCCCAGAGCTATGGCTGACTGTGGTAATGGTGAAAAAATGGTAGCTGCCAGTAGCGAGATAACGGGGTAGACTTTAAAAATTACTCTCATCGTTCAGGAAATTTGCATTTTCGCTATATGATATTTGAACTCAATACCTGGAATAAATCGTTACGGTTCTTTTGGTACGGGAACCTCCTCCAGTGCTTTCTTGATGGTATCCTGCGGTGTTATTCCTTCCATCTCGGCTTCTGGCTTTATAGTTACCCGGTGGGCTAAAGCGGGATGGAAGAGCCTTTTAACATCATCCGGTATTACATAGTCTCTCTGCTGGAGCAATGCCAACGCTCTCGATGATTTGTATAAAGCGATACCAGCCCTTGGGCTGGGAACTCCCAGGACATCGGGATTATTTCGTACATGTCTTACCAGGGCTATAATGTAGTCCCTGACTTTCTCAGACAGGTGAATATTTTTAACGGTCTGGCGAATTTGTGAAATTTTTTGTGGCTCTGTTACTGGCTGCACCACTCTTTCCTCTATGCTGTCTATATTCTGAATAATCTCTTTCTCTTCCTGTTCAGAGGGTAGGTCACTCCAGGCTCGAAGTAAAAAACGGTCTATCTGTAAAGTTGTTAAAGGATAGGTGCCGGCACCGCCATAAGGTATCTGGCTGGCAATAACCATAGAGGGGGCAGGCAGAAGATGAGTTATGCCCTCAACAGTTACCTGGCTTTCCTGCATGGCTTCAAGGAGGGCAGCCTGTGTCCTCGGTGTTGCCCGGTTTAACTCGTCGCCTAACAGCAGGTTAGTAAAGATAGGACCTGGTATAAATCTGGAATTACCGTCCTGGGAATACATATAGAAACCGGTGATATCTGAGGGTAGCATATCAGGGGTGAACTGAATTCTCTTGAATTTGCCTCCAATAGTCTGGGCGAATACCCTCGCCAGCGTGGTTTTAGCTGTGCCTGGCAAACCTTCAATCAGTAAGTGACCCCCGCTAAGCAATGCCACCAGTAGCAACTCTTTGGTGTCCGCCTTGCCAACAACTGTTTTGGAGACCTCATCCAGTATCTTCTGTGGTATAGATAGATCGTTGTTCGCCATTAGTATCGCCCTCCTTAAAATTCTGCAATCCTGACTTTGTTATTTTACTTTAAATAATTTGATATTTCGCATTGGTTTTAATATTAATATCAGTAATAATGCTATCAATCCCAGGGTACCCCATACCGTGGCCATCGTCCTGCGGGTAACCTTTAGCACCACCTTGGCTTCATCCAATGTGGCATCGGGAAGATGAGCCTGGTCAAAAAACATCTGGCCCTGGATAATATTTTCCAGGAACTGTCGATTGTCCTCCATATCCAGCATACTGCTTATTAAAATACTGGGGTCGGATATAACGAAGAGCTCCCCTTCTCCTATACTGAATTCAGCAATTACCGGCAGGTGACCCTTTGGTTCTCCTTCATCCCATTGACCGTTCTGGTTTTCATCCAGGAAGCTGAAATATGATGACCATGCCACAACATCGCCTGTCGACGTATCGGATAGACTGGTGGCATGATTGAATACCAGACTACCTACCCCATTAGCGGCAGGAGCACCAGAAAAATCAATCACCTTAGGAAAATTCCTGTTCTTATAGTCTAATAACGGGTCGAGCACCTGGGCGCCCGTGAAGCGCAGATTAAGGCCCAGGTATTCCAGAATTCCATTGCCAAAGCCAAAGTCGTCCATAAGAAGCAATCTGCCACCTGAGTTGACATAATCATCAACCCTATGAAGGTCTTCAGGGGATAGCTCAATATAGGGGATAACTATCAGTGTGGTGTCTTGAGCTTTATCTGGTAGTGGGTCATAAGAATACAGCACCTGCGCATCAATATCCTCTAGAAAATCTATGGTACCATTCCAGTGAGGATTTTCACTCTTAAAATCACTGTTGCTGGGATAGAACCACACGAGTAAAGCCAGCATAACCAGGACAAGCACTATCATAAGATGAAGTCTTTCGGCAACTGATCTTTCCACTAACCTTGTCAACTCCCGGGCCCTGGATAGAATTATATTTTTGAATTTTAGGTACATTTCCCTACATTTTATATGACTTATTTATTTTTTTACTGTTTCAATGTCCACCTGTGAGGACATGTTTTGAGCCAGCAAAGCCTCGT
Source organism: uncultured Dehalococcoidales bacterium (assembly GCA_964499375.1). Taxonomy (GTDB): domain Bacteria; phylum Chloroflexota; class Dehalococcoidia; order GIF9; family AB-539-J10; genus CAZCKW01. The sequence continues at coordinate 8,361 of CAZCKW010000020.1, read as the reverse complement.
CTTCTCTTATAATGTGATTTGAATATAGTGCTTTCTCAGCCATGCAGGTTAATCGCTCAAACAAACTGGCAAACTTACCAAGTGAGAATTTAACCTGATTCAGGAATTCTCTCATAGTCATCTGGGGTTTAAGGAAAATCATCGCCAGCTTCTGCACGGCGACCACCGCCACATAATAAGCCCTTAAGATAATTCCTGTGTTATCTCCCGGTACAGGCTTGATTTCCAGAATAGGGAATACCGCGGAGATTAATTGCCCTTGCGTTTCTTCCTGAGGTATGAAAGGCATCTGACTTTTTCGAAATATACCTGGTATAACTACCAGCAGACGTTTCCATGCCAGGATGAGTGCTGCCAGTATGATTGCCACATAGATCAAATTTATGACATAAACGCTGACATATCGACTGGCAGGAAGATGCCATGGCTCCCGGGGAACAAGGCTGGCTTTTATATTCCTGTGACCTAAAAAGTTAGATATAAGAGGTAACGCCAGTTTTACATTAAATTTTCCCTCATCAACGACACTGGTACTGGAAGTCCCGCCTGTCTCTAGATTTAGCGTAGCTCCTGCAAGAGGAAGCGGAGAATATACTTCCCCCGTTAACTCAACCTTCTGCGGTAAAAGTATAAACCTGGGTGCCTGAAGCTCAACTTCTGGTGTTACTTTTTCCACCTGCAGGACACTGTCGGTTGAGGTACCAGCCGAGCGGCATTTATTATCGGGGGTGGTGGTAAATCTCAGACTATGCTCTCCTGTTGAGGTTTCCCTGTCAAGCGTTATATTGCGCCAAAATAAACCATTGTCGTCTGTGATGTCTTCAAAAAGAGGCTCACCATCAAGAAATACACTAACGCTGCGACCAATAACATAACCATCCGACTCCAGCTTACCACCTAGCCTTACAGGCAAACCGGGATATGCTCTCTCGGGAACCTCTGTCTTCAGGTCAGTGTGGTGGTATAAAACCGTTATTATCTCAACCTCACTCGATGCAGCGGTGTAACTCTTCTTGTCATCACCGGTAGGCACATAGGAAGCCTGAACTTCTATTGTAGGTACGTACCAGTAGGGCAGGGTGAAGCTTGTTTCATAAGTACCATCACCAAAAGTGGTAATTGTGGCAGTGTGCTCTCCATCTAAAAATATGGAGACCTGCCTGGCACCGATAAGCCTTTCTGTAGACCAGAGTCTGCCAAATACAGTAACCCGTTCTCCCACCCATACCCGCTCAGGTCTAATATCAAGGGTCAAGTCGGTAGACAGCAGTGCTTCGACCGGTTCACCTTCAGTCTCAATGCTTCCTTGAGACTTTCGCTCGGCCTCCTCTTCAAGACTCTGTATGCGTTCTATATACCATGCCTCTAGTTCCGCCAGCCTGTCTATTGCCTCTTGCAGTCTTGCCTTTGCCTTGTTTATAGCTTCCGCATCCTGGGGTGAAATGAAAGGAGCCAGAATATCAAAGAGTTCTTCTGTAGCCAGCAAGATATTCCTGATAAGTATTTTTACCTCAGTAATTAACTTCCTAGCTTCATTAAGCTCGACAAAAGCCTCATTCAGCTTATTTTCTAACAGGAATTGTTCACATCTATCGAGCGTATGTTCCAGTTTATCGAGCTGGTTGGTCAATTCGTTACTCAGGTCGTTATACCTGGTCATAATAAAGACTACATCCTCTGGAAGATGAGCAAAATCCAGCTTTAGCTCCTGTAATAGTTCACGTGCCTGTGAATAATCTCCATCCGCTATCATGGTAAATATATCGGCATAATGAAGCAGGGGGATGGCAAAGTTGAACTGAGTTTCAGCGGTAGATGGGTCTTCATGTGGAATTTGACTCAATCCGTTGACAACCACCCCCCAGAAAGCTGAAGCTGTGAGAATTATCGTAGATAGGATTAAAATAAGCCTTTTCACAATAGCGTTATGCCTTGAGGGTGTCCATCACTCTCATCTTGAGCATATTCGATAAAATCTCGATTGCATCAAGGTTCCATATTATCTCTATCACCTTATTAGCCACAATAAGCGCGAATCCAGCGAAAAGCACATAGTTAACGGTATTCAGGCTTCCCTTCGCTTTGGGATTGAGGTAAATGCATAGCTCGTTTAATACCAGGGCTTCGATAAGGAATACGGAGAAACAGAGATCCAGACGGGTTTCATCCAGTACTGCAAAAATAACCGAGGTAATTAATAAAAGGCTTGCCAGGATAATAATATAGTTATCATAAATTTTCATCTAGCTAAGCATGGGTAAAAACTAAAAGTGCAAATTAAGAATTCAAATATTACCTTTCTATTTTCATTTCACTCATCAGAATATAACGCTAATGCATTTCTTATTTTGCTTTTCATTTGGTTTAGTGTTCGATGTTGTCCGAAATTTCAGGTTCGGTGCTCAGAATTTCTAACGTAATAATGTTTTCCTTTGATTTCAAACTCTCAGATTCTATTATTACTGGCTTACCGAGAGCTTCAGCAAGCAAGGAAGCAACTATTGAGGCGGTAGAGCTTCCCAGACTTTGTACAACCCAGGTGTTTTCTTTCTCCTCCAGACGTGGATTGGATAACCTGACAATAACCTTGCTGTTTTCCATTGTCACCTCAACACCAGTAGCTAGATCCAGGGTTCCTATCAAGACGGAGCTCAGGGCAGCGGCAACTTCATCTGAACTTGCTCCAGGCTTTGTCTCAAGCATGTTAATTATATTTGAACCTGCAGTGGTTACCATGATGCCGATATCCTCAGGATCCTGCCCGCAAGAAACTATGAGTCTTTGCTTAAGTGGTACATTTATATTAGGGAAGTGAGGATTATTATGTAGCGGGATGATAGCCCGTGGCTTTCCACCCGCCAGTGAAGAGGGCAAGTACATTCCCCTGGATTTTAAGCCCAGTTCCTCAAGTAAGGAGCCTATATTTTCCACACCAGTCTTCATAAGAAGACTACTTACTTCAGGGGAAATTTTTGGTCTGGTTCTTGCCAATGCCAGGCATACTGCTCCCAGTATAATTACTGCGATTCCTAATGCAATTATGGGAATAGAATTCAGCAGCAGGAATGCTGTTGGCACGAGACCTAATCCAACGGCAAGCAGCCCTAACCCCAAATCACGATACTGCCTGTTCATCTAACTTTAAGACGGGAAAGAAAGGTTAGTATACCTATAAAATGCCTTAACTTTCCATTGGATTCTCTTAATTTCCTACTTATGATAGCATATTTCGTTCTATCATGCATCAAGGATAGACAAGCTCTCCACACTCTTTCGTCCTTTTTAAATATTCTTAGTGTCAACTGGGGAGAAAGGGCTAACGCTCTTAATAATCCTCGTGCCACATTAAGTTCGGATATTATCATGTGTTCCACATCTTGCTGATACCTGGACGAATCTCCAGTGCTTTTTATCAGGCAGTCCTTTATCACATTAGCCGCAAGCTGTGAGCCAAGAACAGCATAATAGATACCCTCACCAGTAAGGGGATCGACAAAACCAGCGGCATCTCCCACCAGTAATGCTCTATCTTTACAAAAAATGCTATTACTATAGGATGTTGGAATCAGGCAACTGCAGGATTTGACATTGTTATAGTTGGCGATGGCCAGCGAGTGCAAAAATTCATTATGAGCCCGCCTCAAGCTTACGGCATTGGCAGAATGGCAACCAATACCCACGGAAATATGATTTTTCTTAGGGAATACCCAGGTAAAGCCACCAGCAATATATCCGAAGTCTATATTAATCCGCCCTTTCCACCGGTCAGCATCTTTGCTGGGCACATTCAGCTCTGTTACCATTGCAGCAAGATAACTGACATTTCGTTTGATTTGCAGCTGTTTTGCCACTTGGCTATATGCTCCATCGGCTCCTACAATAAAATATGCCTGGTAGGTGTCATCTGTAGTTGATACCTCCACACCGTTACTATCCATCCGTATCTGAGTTACTTTATGTTTATCATGTATAGTGGCTCCATACTGCTTTGCTCTTGCCACTAGCAGTAAGTCAAATTTGTTTCGCATAACCGTGTAAATCAGGTCCTCACTATCATGTCCAATATAATATTGGCCAGAACGATAGGTAAACACGACATCATGAATTGTGTCCTCTACCACCGAAGAAATATCATAATCTAAAAGCTTGGCCGCCCTCGCGGTAATACCACCGGCGCAGCACTTATAGCGAGGTAAGCACTCTTTATCTAGAAGCAGTACCTTTATACCTTCCTTTGCCAGTTCATAAGCAACAGTTGCACCGGCAGGGCCAGCACCAATGACAATTACCTCGAAAAATTGCTTAGACATAAAATATTACTATGGATTACCTGCAGTTCAAGGGCATTTCCATTAACTATTTTATCCTTTATGTAATATGATAACATTGCCTGGTGAAATATTTGAGAGGGTAGCTCTTAATTGTCAAGCAATTTTTATGATGTCATCATTATAGGTGCGGGACCGGCGGGAAGTTATGCTGCGTTTGAACTTGCTTCGTCGGGGCATAGCGTAGCTGTCCTGGAACAAAAAAGCGAGGCGGGAATTGATGTTCGCTGTACCGGGATAATCAGCACTGAATGTTTTGATTCCTTTGGTATCAGCCCAGAAGTTATAGTAAACCGGATAAACTCAGCTAAGATTATTTCACCTTCAGGGAAATATCTGAAGTTAATAAGCGAAAAAGTTCAAGCTTACGTGATAGACAGGGCAGCTTTCGAACAGGCTATTGCACGCAAGGCTGAAGCCACAGGTGCTGAGTATTTGTTTTCTTCTCATGTTAGTGATATATCAATAGGAAAGGCCGAGGTACAGGTTGAGACAACATGCCGAGGCTCAAGAGAGATAATTAATTCGAGGGCTGTGATTTTGGCCAGCGGTTTCAGCCCTAGACTATGCCAGAAACTTGGTTTAGGTAAAATTGGGCGCTTCGCAATTGGTTCTCAAACTGAAATTAAAGGTATTGACATCAATGAAATAGAGATATACTTTGGACAACGAACGGCACCGGGTTTCTTTGCCTGGCTTGTACCCGTTTCAGCAGAAAAAGCTCTGGCTGGTCTTATAACAACATCTCATGCAAAATTGCATTTGGAGAGCTTCCTGCTTGAGTCTTTTTGTCAGGATAGGATAACAAGCAGGGTAGGTAAAATAGGGCAGAAAGTCATCCCCATGGGAATTCTACCGTGTACCTACGGGGATAGGATACTGGTCATCGGTGATGCTGCCGGTCAGGTGAAGCCAACTACCGGAGGTGGCATATATTTTGGGCATATAGCCGCTAAAATAGCTGCTAAAGTGCTTAGCGAGGGTCTAAACAGGGACGAACTGACTGCGGACCAGCTTTCTCATTACCAAAAACAATGGAAGTCAAAAATAGGCAGAGAAATTTCAATGGGCTACAGAGCCAGACAGATTTACACCAAGCTAAGCGACCATCAAATTGACAAAATAATCAGCGTATTGGATTCTATGAGATTGGTTAATGTTCTGCTTAACTCACCCAATTTATCGTTTGATTTCCATAGTAAGCTAGTTATTGATAGCTTAAAATACGCTTTGGCCTATCCGCTCAAGAAGGCTCGGCATCCTTTGCAAAAGGGGGTTCAGTCGTGACCCAGGAAAGATACCCTCCTCAGCATGTAGCTATTATAATGGATGGAAATGGTAGATGGGCAAAAAACCGTGGTCTTCCCAGGTTTCTAGGGCATAAAGCTGGTGGTGATAATATTATTCGGGCAGTAAAGATTTTCGTTGACTTTGGGGTTAAATATCTTACTCTTTACGCCTTTTCCACTGAGAATTGGAATCGTCCCATGGTAGAGGTAGCAGGACTACTTAATCTTCTAACAGGAAGAATTGACAAGGAAACTCGAGCTTTTCACCAGGAAAATATCAGGATAATACACCTTGGCAGGCTGGATAGGTTATCACAGAAATTAAGACAAAAAATCGAGGCAGCAGTCGAACTCACTAAAAATAATACCGGTCTCATGCTTTGCCTTGCTTTTGATTATGGTGGGCGTGATGAGATTACGCACGCTGTCAGAGGCATCTGCAGAGATAATATCCCTGCTGAGAAAATAGATGATACTCTATTCAGTCAATATCTTTATACCACTGGTATTCCTGACCCAGACCTGATTATTCGTACCGGTGGAGAGATGCGGTTGAGCAACTTCCTGTTATGGCAGGCAGCTTATACCGAGTTCTATTCTACAGCAGTCTTGTGGCCCGACTTCAACCGTGATGAGATTAGTAAAGCTCTTATGACCTATAAGGAGCGCCAGCGACGCTTCGGTAATATATAATATGTAATATATTGCAATTACCTATATCTCGTTATCAAGTGGTTTAAGCGTCAGCAGCTTCCTGGCGATATGGGGATATTTAGCGATAAAGCGTAACTCTTCCTTGACAAGGGGTTTCTGCGCCTCAATATTGGCATACCTTACCAGTTCCAGAATTTCCCGTGCCTGTTCAGTATCCTTGAAGGATAATTCCATCTTGCCCATAATGTGCTTGAAGCCGGATATACCACCATACTCACCAGAACATATTAGCCTGCCCGTTTCTACAAGCTCTGGCTCACCTCTACCCAGTTCGGTGAAGTCATATAGCTCGTAGTTCTCTGGATCCTTCAGTACACCATCAGCATGAATGCCAGAAGCATGGGCAAAAGCATTAGCGCCAACACCTGTCTGATTCATGGGAATAGGAACATTAAAGGCATAGCTGGCAAATTTGGCTATTCTCCAGGCTTTTGTCAGGTCAATTGGTCTTCCCAGTTGATATTCCCCCGAAAATTCCTTGGATTTGGTGATAGCCAGAACTGTAGCTACAAGGTCAGCATTGCCGGCCCTTTCTCCAATACCATTGACCGTGGTATTGATATATGCGTCTTGACCACCATCGAGAGCCCCTTTGGCTCCGGCAAGGGAATTAGCAACAGCCATGCCGAGGTCGCCATGGCAATGGGTCTCAATAGGAATACCAACGGTTTCCGCCAGTTTCCTGATGGCTTTATAAATGGTAAAAGGATTGTCATAACCAAGGGTGTCACAATACCTAAGTCTATGGGCTCCGTGATCCTTAGCTGCCATACTAAATTTGAGTAAGAAGTCAATATCGGTTCGGGAGGCATCCTCGGCGTTTACGCCTATACTCTTAGCTCCATATGAGTGAGCAGCTTCAACTGCGTCAACCATCATCATTAAAATGTCGTCTCTAGATTTCATCCCCCTGAATTTGCCGCTGATCATTTGATCAGACGTGGAGATGGATAAATTAATGTGCCTGATATTGGGAACGAGTCTGAAAGCTGTCTCAACGTCAGTGGTAGTTGCTCTTAACCATCCCTCCAGCCGAATGGGTCTTAGAACACCCATCTTGGCCAGTTCCAAATTGGCCTGCAGATAAAATGTTTCATGTAAAGTAGTGGGAAAACCAAACTCGGATTGGAATACACCCATTTTATTGAGATACATATTCATCATGGTTTTCTCCAGCTTGGATAGACCAAGATTTGCAGTTTGTACACCGTCACGATTGGTAACATCAATAAAATAAATCTTAGGCATGATATTTCACCTCTAGCAAAGATTAACATGAGACTACATGATTTCCATAGCATAGTCAAATATTTTCAATGGATAACAGCAACTTGTTTTGGGTAATATTCTGCCCTAGTACAGGCATCCTCAAGAGTATTGATGCAATAGGCATTTAACAATTGGCATGAAGGTTTAAATTTGCTATAATTTCCCGATTTAGTTGTGAAAATGTGGAGAAAATCCTTCGACGCTGCTGAAATAGCTACAAAGCCTAGTCAGGTATGCATTGATAAGGAAAGATGTAAGGGTTGTGGCTATTGTGTTGAATTTTGTCCCAGAGAAGTCCTCAAAATGAGTTCAGAATTGAGTCCCAAAGGATACTACCTGGCTATAGTGAACGATGATAGCAGTTGCCTTGCTTGTGGTTTTTGTGAGTTAGTCTGCCCCGAGTTTGCTATAAAGGTCTACACAGGTAATTCCTAGTAATTATTCACCATGGCTGAAAATCAAGCATTAGTAGGAGAATATTTTGTGAGTGGGGATGTGGCATGTGCGGAAGGAGCCATAAGCGCAGGTTGCCGTTTCTTCGCTGGTTATCCTATTACACCAGCAACAGAGATAGCTGAAAGAATGAGTATACGGCTGCCTCAAATTGATGGTATATATATCCAGATGGAAGATGAATTAGCTTCCATGAGTGCCGTACTTGGTGCATCATGGGCAGGCAAAAAATCAATGACAGCTACCTCTGGACCCGGGTTCAGCTTGATGATGGAAAATCTGGGGTTGGGTATTATGCTGGAAACTCC
>CAZCKW010000019.1:9920-12269 GCA_964499375.1 uncultured Dehalococcoidales bacterium | reverse complement strand
ATGCATATACTATATTCAGGTGCCAGTGATAGATCGTCTATATAATATGGGAAGGAAAGAGACCTTATGTATAGAGTCATATAATCTCCTGGACCGGTTCTGAGTTTATCCAGAAAATCATACAGTTTCCTTTTGCTAACAGATTTCCGCTCCATATTAATTGCTATAAGGAATGACCAATTAGTTTACCCAGATTGAAACATATTTTAGGCTATTAGAATAGGAGTATCAATGGCTCACTGAATCCCTCAATACCTGAGCTGTTAGAGTTTCTACAATGCTATAATGAGGGAGAGTAAAATAATTCGTTTTGACCGTGAGGATTAGCTACAGTGGTCAGAATAGTGACTGATAGCACCTGCGATATTCCTTTTGAAATAGCTCGTAAGCTCTCTATTACTATAGTGCCTCTACATATCCAAATTGGTGGTGAGACTTATCGCGACAGCATAGACCTTACCACCGACAGGGTATGCCATGAATTAGTTCATAGTCATGAGATTCCTAAAACATCCACACCATCGCCAGGCGATTTCGTTACGGTATATAACAAGCTAGCTGCTGAAACCGACTATATAATCTCTATCCATCTCTCTCCCGGATACAGCGGCACCTATAGTGTGGCAAAGCTAGCTAGTGGCTATATAGGGGATAAGTGCCATGTGGAAGTAATAGATTCCAATTTAGTTTCCGTCGGCTTAGGGCTCGCTGTTATGGCTGCCGCCAGAGCAGCACAGAAAGGCAATGACCTGCACCAGATTATTGATGTAATACATCAAACCATCCCACGAATTCATCTGTTTGGTAAGATTGATAACTTCGCTTACATTCTCAGGGGAAGGCGCTTTCGGCTAACCCGATTGCTGACTCTCTTAGGTAGAGTAAGCATGGCATTGGGAATTAAGATGCTGGGAGAAGTCTATGATGGTGGTAAAATACGTTCTCCTGCATACGTCATCGGTCAAGCGATGGCTTTGAAGCAACTTCAGCGGTGGGCTAAAAGCATCCCAAATGTAAAAGAAATAGCAATTGCCTATTCCACAGCACCTGAAGAGGCAGAGATGCTTGCCAAACGCCTGGAGCACTTGGTTTCCAGGGAAAATATCCTCATCACAAGGCTTGGTTGTGCCACATCCACATATGTGGGGCCAGGTACTTCAGTTATGGCTCTCACTGAAGGCTGAAGAAGAGTAATGCCTGCTGGGCATGGGCTAAGAGGGAGAAATTATTTTACTAACTTAGCAAAGAATTCCTTATCACTGTTATATTGGGCAGGCTTCTATAAATTCGTTTGTCCATCTAAATAAGTAAAGCTGACATATAGATAATCAAAAGGGCACGGTGAAAAGAGGCATAAGGTGAAACCTTCATACCTGGAATTATTTAATAGTGGCGAGCTCGAACGCAGAGCTAAAGCACTGGAAACACGATTGGCATCGTGTGATATCTGTCCTAGAGAGTGCCACGTCAACCGATTAAAAAATGAGTATGGTTTTTGTCATTCTGGATATCTGCCCGTGGTATCTGCCGTCTGCGACCATCATGGCGAAGAGCCGGCTATTTCAGGCACCAGAGGAACCGGAGCTATCTTCTTGGGGAATTGCAATATGAAGTGTGCTTACTGCCAGAACTATCACATCAGTCAGGATCCAGAATATCAGGCTTCCAGGGAGATGGATTTCCATACACTAGCCGAACATATGATATATCTTCAAGATGAGATGAGATGTCACAACATCAGTTTTATTTCACCTTCTCACTTTGTGCCGCAACTGGTTAGAGCTATCGTAGAAGCAGTGCCTATGGGATTTAAGGTGCCCATAGTTTATAACACCAATGCCTATGATTCTGTAGCATCGATTCAAGCACTGGATGGGGTCGTGGATATCTATCTGCCTGATTTAAGATATGCCTCCAATACCCTGGCAGCAAGATATTCAGATACCAGCAATTATGTAACCATAGCCCGCCAGGCTATACTTGAAATGTATCGGCAGGTAGGAGACCAACTTGTGCTGGATGACTCTGGATTAGCTCAGAGGGGATTAATCATACGCCATCTCATCCTTCCTAATGGATTGGCGGGTAGCCAGGATTCATTTACCTGGTTGGTTAGTGAGATTTCTCCCAGAATCACCGTTAGTATTATGTCACAATACTACCCCACTCATCTGGCATCCCGGTTTCCAGAGCTGCACCGTACAATATCTTCCACGGAGTATGCAGAAATTGTTGAACTGGTTGAATCGCTGGGATTGGAAAATGGCTGGATTCAACAAATGGGTGCAGCCGAAAACTACCTGCCACATTTTGAACGCGATGGTCATCCTTTCTCATCGGGTAAGCCGC
>CAZCKW010000019.1:0-9820 GCA_964499375.1 uncultured Dehalococcoidales bacterium | reverse complement strand
AATCAAATGAGATAGGCTATTGCGTTAAAGCAGAAAAGGAGAATATCAAATTGTACTGCCGAGGCGTTAGAGGTGCTATCACAGTTCCAGTAAATACCAGGGAGAGCATTATAAGTGCAACTAAGGAGCTGCTCAAGGAGATAATACAGGCCAATAATATTAAAATGGCCGATATAGCTGCTGTTCTTTTTTCTACCACAACAGATTTAAATGCTGAGTTCCCGGCAGCAGCAACACGAGAATTGAATTGGCCACAGCACCTCGCATTAATGTGCGGACATGAGATGAGCGTTCCCAACGGTTTGCCTCTTTGCCTGAGGGTTTTAATGCTTATAAATACTGACAAAACCGCTGAGGAGATAAAACATATCTACCTGGGAGAAGCTAGAAAACTGAAAGAAGGCAAATCGGTAATATCGGGAGATAAAGCATGATAGTAGTTATGAGGTCCAACTGCAGTCAGCATGAAATTGCCTCGGTTGTTAAACGAATTACAGAACTAGGGTTAAAGGAGCACATATCAGCAGGAACCGAGCGTACAATCATAGGTGCAGTGGGCAAAGTTACTCCCGATCACCAGTACATACTGCAATTATTACCCGGTGTAGAAGAGGTTCTTTCTGTTAGCAAACCCTATAAGCTTGCCAGTCGGGAATTTCACCCAGAAAATACTAAAGTCAAGGTAAATGATATTACCATTGGTGGTGATGAGCTGGTTATCATGGCTGGACCCTGCACTGTAGAAAGCGAACAGCAGATTCTTGAAACAGCCAGAGAGGTTAAGGCAAATGGTGCTACAGTGCTGCGTGGCGGAGCATTTAAGCCACGCACTTCACCTTATGACTTTCGTGGATTAGGTGAAGAAGGGTTAAAACTGCTGGCAATAGCACGCGAAGAAACTGGATTACCTATAATTACCGAGGTAATGGCGCCCGGCGACGTTGAGCTGGTGTCACATTACGCCGATATTCTCCAGATTGGGGCAAGGAATATGCAGAACTTCCCTTTACTCGATGAAGTAGGGAAAACCAGAAAACCAACAATGCTCAAACGAGGTTTGTCATCTACTATTCAAGAATGGCTGTTAGCTGCCGAGTATATTTTAAGCCAAGGGAACGAACAACTTATCCTTTGTGAACGTGGTATTAGAACTTTCGAAACCTCTACCCGCAATACCATGGACATCAGCGCTATTCCCATTATCAAAAAAAAGAGCCATCTGCCTATAATAGCTGACCCAAGCCACGCCACCGGGAAATGGTACTTAGTAACTCCCCTGGGATTGGCAGCAATAGCTGCTGGAGCCGATGGCCTGATAATTGAAGTCCATCCTAATCCCGAGCAGGCACTTGCAGACGGTCCTCAATCGCTCACTTTTGATAACTTCCGAAAACTTATATCTCAATTAAAGATTATGGCTCGCGTAATGAACAGAACACTGGCCAACAACAGTATGGAAGTTGAATCTTGAATTCCCATGGAGATTAGACAAGGCCTGGCTGGCCTAACTCCCGAGAAAGAAACGCTCCTTACCATAGGAGTCTTTGATGGTGTTCATGCAGGACATCGCTATCTAATTGAAAAATTGAACCAACAGGCGCGGGAGGAAAACCAACTTAGCGGAGTGGTTACCTTCAGTCCTCACCCTCAATCAGTGTTACAGCCACATAACAAACTAACATGGCTAAGTAGTCTGGAAGACAGAATTAAATCCCTCCAGGAATTGGGGGTAGCTTTGGTCACTGTATTATCTTTCACTCCTGAGCTATCTCAACTCAGTGCTCAGGAGTTTGTCGCCTTGCTTAAGAAACATCTCAACATGTGTGGCCTTGTAATTGGACCTGACTTCACCTTAGGGAAAGGACGTGAGGGTGATGCCAGTTTACTTCGCTCATTAAGTCAGGAAATGAAGTTCAGCGTGGAAATTATCTCCCCCCTTACACTCAATGATGAGATAGTAAGTAGCACCCTCATTCGTCAGACGCTGGCTCAAGGTGACGTGATGAAAGTACGAAAATTGATGGGACGCCACTTCACTCTCAGTGCCAGGGTTGTTCCAGCTGACAAACGTGGCCGAATATTAGGCTTCCCCACTGCCAATTTAGATATAAAACCAGGACAAGCATTGCCTGGCAACGGTGTTTATGCCACTGTTACCCCTATAGATAATAAGCAATCTATTTCGGTTACTTACATTGGCACTCGTCCCACTTTCGGAAAAGGCGAAAAAAGCGTGGAAACACACCTGCTAAATTATGAAGGTAATCTATATGGTAAAGAACTCAAGGTGGAGTTTATAGACAGACTCAGAGATGAAAAACACTTTGCCTCTCCCCAAGAATTGAAATCCCAAATAAAAAAAGATATTAAAAGGGTGAGTATTACAACTTATAAGTGATGACCGTTCATAGCCCATTTGCTACTTATCGTGATATGCTAAGAAGCTATTGAAATGAATGTTTTCGATATATTAATAAGTCGAGGATTTGTTTTTCAATCAAGCCATGAAGAACAGATACGCAAGCTCCTGGCCGATCCCGGGGCTACCAGCTATATTGGCTTTGACCCTTCCACAAGTAGCCTTCACCTGGGGCACCTTTTACCACTTATAATAATGCACTATTTACAACAGGCAGGCCATCGAGTAATTTTTGTATTAGGGGGTGGAACCGGTAGATTAGGAGACCCAACAGGGAAAAGAAAAGCCCGCCCACTACTCACCCCACACCAAATAGCTGTCAACGAAAAGACCATCAAAACTCAGGTGGAAGGGATGGGCTTGCTCAATTTTCATGGGGAAAATGCTGCCTTAATGGTCAACAATGATAAATGGTTGTCTCAATTTCGCTTCCTCGATGATTTCCTGATGAACATTGCAAAATACTTTTCTATCAATGAGATGGTTAAAATGCGAACTTTTACGGAGCGCCTCGCAGCAGAAGAGAACCTTTCTCTAATGGAGTTCTGCTATCCTATCCTCCAGGCATGGGATTATTTGATGCTTTTTGAGAATTATAACTGCCATCTCCAAATGGGAGGCCAGGACCAGTGGGCTAATATCCTCCAGGGCATAAACTTAATACAACGAATTCATGGAGAAACAGTTCACGCCCTTACTTTACCTCTGTTAACTACTCCCAGTGGTCAAAAGATGGGAAAGACAGAGAAAGGTCCCCTCTGGCTAGATCCCAAAAAGACTACACACTTCGATTTTTACCAGTATCTAATAAATATCCCCGACGAGAATATACCGCAGGCATTGAAGCTCATGACATTCTTACCATTAGATGAAATCAACGAAATATTATCTGGAAACCCGCGTGATGCTCAGAAGCGTTTGGCTTACGAGGTAACCAAAATAGTCCATGGGGAACAGAAAGCCAAGAAAGCTCATGCTGATGCCGAGCGGCTCTTTGGTACTGGAAGTGGAGCAACTGAATCTATTCCCGTCTTCCAAATCGCCAAGAGCTTGCCTCTTAATGAAATTTTAACTTATTCAGGGGCACTACCTTCAAAAAACGAAGTAGAAAGACGATGCATACAAGGCGGAGTTCGAGTCAACGATAAGAAAGTTACCGATTACAAAACACTTATCAAAGATGACTGTGTTATCCGCTATGGTAAAAATTCCTTTTTAAAAATCACGCTAAAAGATTAAGGTTATGAATTACCAGCTTGTGTTCCGAATGGCAAATAAATGAAACGGAGGTAATAGAAATGCAACTGCGAATACCTGGACCAACACCTTGCCCACCATCAACTCTTCAAGCAATGAGCAAACAGATGATAAACCACCGGGGCAAGGAATTTGGCAACCTCTTCAACTCAATAACAGAGAAACTAAAACAGGTATTCCAAACCAGGGGAGATGTTCTTATCCTCACGTGTTCCGGCACTGGTGGTTTAGAGGCAGCCATCGTCAATACCTTATCACCAGGTGACAAGATCCTGGCAGTATCCTGTGGCGTATTTGGGGACCGTTTCACCGATATCGCCGAACAATACGGAGCTAACGTAAAACGCCTCAGTTTTGAATGGGGCAAACCAGTTGATGTCCAGACTATAGATAAAGCCCTCAGAGCAGAAGCTGATATTAAGGCAGTGCTGGTAACTCACAATGAGACTTCCACTGGCATAACCAATGACATTGCCGAAATAAGCTCCGTAGTCAAGAAATCTGACAAACTTCTTTTAGTTGATGCCGTCTCCAGCCTCGGCTGTATAGATTTACCTGTTGATGATTGGCATTGTGATGTAGTTATTACTGGCTCTCAAAAAGGATGGATGACTCCTCCCGGACTTGCTATGGTCAGCATGAGTGAAAAAGCCTGGCAAGCCTATACCAACGCCAAAATGCCACGCTACTATTTGGATTTTGGCAAAGCTAGAGATTACTCACAAAAAGGGCAAACCCCATGGACTCCAGCCATTTCCATTTGTTACGCTCTAAACGCCAGCCTGGATTTGATGCTAAACGAAGGACTGCCTGACATATTCGCCCGTCATGCCAGAGTAGCCCAGATGACCAGAAATGGAATACGGTCATTAGGATTATCTCTTCTGGCACAAGATAGTCACGCTTCCAATACCGTGACAGCAGTGAAAGGCAATGATAAACTTGATATACCCAAATTGATTCAAGTCCTTAGAGATGAATATAATGTGGTTATCGCTGGAGGACAAAGAAAGCTATCAGGTAAAATTCTCCGCATCGGTCATCTTGGGCTGGTAGAAGAAAATGACATTATAGTAATATTAGAGGCGCTATCTAAAGCTTTGCCAAAGGCAGGATTTATAAGATGAAGATTTTAGTCGCTGATGCCATAGCTGAAGAAGGAGTAGCAATCCTTCGAAAGTCCGCACAGGTTGACATCAAAGCCAAATTGAAGCCTGAAGAACTCAAAGCCATAATCGGCAATTACGATGCCTTAATCGTGCGGAGCCAAACACAGGTTTCCGCTGACGTGATTGAATCTGGAAGGCAACTCAAGGTAATCGGGCGGGCAGGAGTAGGTATAGATAACATCGATGTCGATGCCGCTACCACAAAAGGCATAATAGTAATTAACGCTCCCACAGGTAATACTGTCTCTGCCGCTGAACACACTATTGCCCTCATGCTTGCCCTGGCACGTCATATACCCAAAGCAAATAGCCAACTGAAATCAGGCATATGGCAAAGAGGAAAATTAGTTGGTACGGAACTTAGAAATAAAACTCTGGGTATTATCGGTTTGGGAAATGTAGGCTCAGAAGTAGCCAAGCGCGCTCAAGCATTTGAAATGCGAGTTATCACTCATGACCCCTTTGTTTCCACCAATTACGCTCGCACTCTCAAAGTAAGCTCAGTTTCCTTGGAACAATTATTCCAGGAATCCGATTTTATTACCCTCCACCTGCCGTTGACAGTTACCACAGAAAACTTGATTGGTGCCAGGGAATTAACAAAACTTAAACCAACAGTCCGAATTATCAATACCGCGAGAGGAGGATTAATCGACGAGAAAGCACTGGTCGAAGCAATCGAAGATGGGAGGATAGCTGGCGCCGCTTTCGATGTTTTTAGCAATGAACCAGTAACCGATAGCCCTCTATTCAAAAGCGATAAAATAATAGTTACCCCTCATCTTGCTGCCTCTACCATTGAAGCCCAGACAAATGTTGCCAAAGATATCGCCGAGCAGATTCTAGCGGTGCTTCAAGGGAAATATAGTAGTTATGCGGTTAATGCCCCACACGTCTCCTCCGAAATGATACCATTCATAAAAGCAGCTTCAACCACTGGCAGCCTTGCCAGCCAATTAATGGAAGGACAGATAAAGTCGTTACATATCAAATATTGCGGTGAAGTAGCAAACTACGACTGTAGTCCTATAAAAACAGCGGCTATCAGCGGTTTACTGAGACAGGCAGTAGAGGAAAGAATAAACCTGGTCAATGCTAGCCTCATCGCCGCTCAGCGTGGCTTAAAGATAAGTGAAGAAAAGGAGACGAATTGCACAAATTACTCCAACCTGCTTACATTGAAAATCGATACTGAAAAAGGGGCTATTACTATATCAACCACGGTTAGGGACAGCGAGATTCATATTATTCAAATTAACGATTTCTGGATGGACATCGTACCCACTGGCGGATGTTTTCTTTTCTGTGACCATATCGACCAGCCTGGGCTGGTCGGCGCCATTGGCAGCATAACAGGTAAATTAGATATTAATATCAGTTCCATGCACCTGAGTCGTCTTCAGCCCCGAGGTCAAGCACTCATGATTCTAGCCCTGGATAAAGCACTTACTGAAGAACAAAGACAAGAAATATTGGCCATCCATGGCATCCATACAGCTAAAGCAGTAAAGCTTTAATCAGAAAGATAATTAATAATTAGACCAGTGGGGAGCTTGGGGTAGAAGTAGGTTGATTTCCTTGGCATTCTATCCCGGGCATCCGCAATAGTCTTAACCATCTCTGGCTTCAGGGAGTCTAATAGGAAAGCAAGTTGATATTCCCCGTCCTTTATCTTCTGATAGGCTTCGTTAACATCTGTAGTGTAAGCAATATCTTCACTATCCTGTGCAATATCCAATACTTGACCCAAAACAAGCTGAGTCAGAAGGCTAACATTAAGATTCCGGTAAGCCTTAGAACGCCCCTTCGGCATCGTGTCCTCAATAGAAACACCTGGCTTTCTTTTAAGAAGTATCAATGCCTCAGCTTCTAGTCCCAGGATTCCCAGAAATGCCCCAGCAGTCATTTTACATTTCAGATTGCCAACCAAGCCTTCACTCAGCGGAACAGATTCCAGCACAAAGAAACTATTGAGCTTACCTTTCATCTCAGATAGCATAGAGGGAGCTATCCCACGCACCAATCTATGAATAGGAAGTGCAAGTAACCCCGGGTCGGAAAAATCAACCAAAGTCATCATCATATAATTAAAGGCTTCCATGCCAGCCAGTAAAGTGCCTGCCTTATTAAGTCCTTCATCTGGCCTGGAGTGCATCCTTTCACATTGATAAGCTAACGCTGTTTCATAGCGATGATGACCATCAGCCACATAGAGTGACTGCGAAATAAAAATGTCGCTGATTTGATGTATAGACTCAGGCTCGGTTATCATCCAAACAGCGTGGCTCTCACCCGAATCTGATAGCTCGATTATTGGCTTACCCTGCGATACCTCAGACAATATTCGGGCTATCTTTCCATCCAAATCTTGGTATAAGGTGAAGATAGAACTAAAATTAGTGTGGCAAGTACGCATTAGTTGTAAACGGTCCCTTTTAACTTTAGAGAATGTCTCCTCATGAGGATATATCCCACTATACCAAGGTTCCAATTTAACGCAAGCCAACAGTCCACGCCGTCTTTTCGTTTCTCCTAAATAATTATAATAGTGATCGTGGAGATAAAAAGCAGGTTGGTCATCAAACTGAAGAGCCCCTTCTTTAAGCCATTGTTGAAAAGTGCTTGCTGCCTTACTGTATTTGCCAGTTATAGCATTACCACCATGCTGGGCTTTCATATACTCCAGGCGAATAGCATTATAACTACTCTTCTTATAGTAATACTCTTGCTGCCCTAAATTGATAACATCATATGGAGGGCAGATAACATCAGCTAAATTCCCGACTATCCCCGGATTATAGCGTATCCCCCGAAACGGAATAACTTCAGCCATTCTTAAAACCTCTATACACCTTTCATTTAGGAAATAACGCGCCCTTAATTCAATAACCGCTTCAACCCATTCCGCCAAGCATCTTCTATTTCAGCTAAGGACAAATAGAAGTAAACTTTTACCATTCAATGTTTACCACCCACGCCACCCAGCTAAGGGTCAGTATAGCAATAGCGGCCATTGCCATCAGTGGTCAAATCAATACCCTTCTCGGTACCTCCAATATTCAGGACAAAGGCTGTACTCTTTTCTATTTAAAGCAAAACACTATCCAGGTCCCCTTTAGAAATAGCCACTGGTCACCTCCTGAATTAGAGATTGCCCTTCGCACCGCCTGGATACGGCTCGTAAGTCTTCCCATTATGCAGTAACACGCTAAATGAAAGTATTCCTCATCTAAAAGAAACAGTTGCCGTTCGAAAATCTACAGACTGGTAAGTAACTCCGAAACTACATCGCTGGTTTCTTTTCCACTAGCTCTACCTTTAAGCTGGGGCATAAGCTGAGACATGACCTTCCCCTTATCACCCACCCCTTTAGCTCCGACCACCCGAATTACTTGCTGCGCTGCCATTACGATCTCCTCGCGGCTCATCTGCTCGGGAAGGTATTTCAGCAGGATAGACAACTCTGTCTCTTCTTGAGTTGCAAGATCAATACGATTTCCCTCTCTAAAAGCTCTAATACTTTCCCCATGCTGATTTACTTCCTTAATTATAACATCAAGAACTTTATTATCATCAAGGGGACAGTGCTGTGCAATCTCAGCGTTCTTTATATTAGATAAGAGCAAACGCAATGTGGAAACTCTTATACTATCACGTTGCTTAAGTGCTTCTTTAAGGTCTTCCCTTATCTTACTTTCGCAAATCACCTTAGCTATTTGGAGCTTTTTCGCCTCTTCATCGCTTCTTTTCTTTTGCGCCCTTCACTGGGCTTTTCATAGAACCGGCGACGGCGAACCTCAGCTAAAATACGATCTCCCTGCACCTGCTTGTTAAATCTGCGCAGTAAACTCTCAAAACTCTCACCCGTATCAAGCCTTACATTAGCCATTCTTCGCTACATCCATCTAAAGTATAGTATTTTACCTATCATCCCTTGCCCATGTCAACTACTGTTGGGCTCCACATCAAACCGTGTGGAAACAGCTGCGAGATGGTGTAAACCACAGTAGCATCTTTCTCCAATATATCTCTATTTTCCTCAAACAATTAGAAACTCTGCTTTGTGTAAGGCTGCGCAGTAAATAAATTCTCCAGTAAGAATGTGTGACGGTGAAAACACTCATGGGTAGAAAGCGATGATATAATAGTACCAACAATTACAGATTTGAATTAGTCGAAATGAAGCAATTATTAAATCTTACTTTACAAATTGAGCGATATTTGCCTCAGCAATCGCTGGAGTTGATTAATGCTATTAGCAGTAAGGCCAATCAATATGGGCAAAGGGCATATCTTGTTGGAGGTATCGTACGCGACATTCTACTGGGCCACCCCAACTTCGACCTGGATTTAGTAATCGAGGGTGACGCAGTGAATCTAGCCCACCAAATAGCTAAAGCTGATCAAGTGAAACTGATTACACACCCTCGCTTTGGAACTGCCAAGCTTAGATACAACAATTTTACTTTGGATATGGCTACTGCGCGAGGCGAGTTATACGCCAAGCCCGGCGCACTACCGCAAGTTACTCCAGGCACCATCAACGGTGACCTCTTTCGCCGTGATTTCTCCATAAACGCTATGGCTATATCCCTTAACAAAAGCAACTATGGAGACTTAATCGACCCCTACCAAGGTAAAATCGACCTGGAACATCATCTTATTCGCATCTTACACCCTGATAGTTTCCGTGATGACGCCACCAGAATCTTTCGAGCTGCCCGATACGAACAACGACTGAAATTCGAGATCGAACCGCAAACTGTACGACTGCTTAAGCATAACATCCCTATGCTGGATACTATAAGTGGTGACCGCATAAGACACGAGTTGGAGTTAATATTCAGGGAGAAACAGCCAGAACAAACCTTTAATCGACTAACCGAACTGGGAGCGCTAAAAAGAATAAACACGTCTCTTAAAGGTAATGGGTGGATTGCTGAGAAATTTGAAAAAGCACGCTCGCTAAATAAGC
>CAZCKW010000018.1:0-12273 GCA_964499375.1 uncultured Dehalococcoidales bacterium | reverse complement strand
GAGGCAGCGGTAAAAACTTTAGCTGAAATGGCAACTTTTGGTGAGGCTGGTGTCTCAAAAGATTAGTACAAGAGGCAGATAAATATATGAGATTCTGGATTGCCTGGCAACTTCTTACCATCATTCCTCCCCCCCGACATCAAGAGTATGGTGTTGATGGCCTGGGGAAGTCAATATATTTTTTCCCCATGATAGGACTCTTTCTGGGCCTGGTGTTATTCGGCCTTGATTACTTGCTGGGGATATTCCTACCCCCGATTTTAATCAACATCCTGCTTGTCATTGCTCTTATCATACTCACAGGCGCGCTGCACCTTGATGGTTTTATCGACACCTGCGACGGGCTTGCCCCTAAAAGTTTAACTTCAGACAGGTTAAAAATCATGTCTGATAGCCGAGCCGGGAGCTTTGGTGTGGCGGGGGGATGCTGCCTTATCATTGCCAAGTTTGCGGCTCTGGTCGTCCTACCGCAGGAATTACGAGTACCCGCTCTTCTACTCATGCCCGTTTTGAGCCGCTGGGGAATGGTCTATACCACTTCTATCTTTCCTGCAGCCAAGAAAGAAGGGATGGGGTGGGATATAAAACAGGGGACAACGTGGAAAGGGTTGGCTGTGGCAACAGCATTTTCCTTGATTGTAGCACTGGTTTTACTCTGGTGGTGGAGTGTAATGCTTATGGCAGTGCTTTGTGTTATTCTCCTGGCGTTTTCAAAGTACCTCTGTTCCCAGTTTGGAGGACTTACCGGAGATAATTACGGCGCTGTTAATGAGTTTGCTGAAGTGGTTGTGCTTATCTTAATTTTTATAATCGGTGAATTGGGAGGAACCAGTTGGTTAGGCATGCTCTCCTGAAAACCCGGTTTAATAACAACGCCAAAAGTGTCGTTATGAGAACCATCATGGCTTAAATATAGAGAGCGACGAAGTAAAGTAATATCATGGCTAAGAAATTCATTTTTATTCTGGGCGGTGCTCGTAGTGGCAAGAGCAAATTCGCCCAGGACCTGGCAAAAAGTCTTGGAGAGAAAGTGCTCTTTGTGGCTACTGGAGCACCGCTTGATGAGGAAATGACTCTGCGGATCGAAGCGCATAAGAGGAGCCGCCCAAAAAGCTGGCGGACCCTGGAAATCAGCGTTAATGTGGGGCAGAGTTTACCAAGAGAGAGCGGAGATGCTGAAGTCGTGCTGCTCGACTGCCTGACTTTACTCGTCTCCAACGTTATTCTGAAACCCCTAAACTTCGGGTCAAGCGAAGGGGAAGTGGAGGATAATTATATTTGTAGCCTTAAGGCATCTCCTTCCCGTCATGGCGAGCGCAGCGAAGCAATCTCTGAGGCAGAAACTCAGGTCATGACCGAGCTCAAAGAGTTGCTTGAGTGCATTGATAAATATGAGGGCACTTTTATCGTCGTTTCTAATGAGGTAGGTTTGGGCCTGGTACCAGAGAACAAGCTGGGAAGAGTCTATCGTGACCTCCTGGGCAGAGCCAACCAGCTTTTAGCCCAGCGCGCTGACGAGGTTTACTTTATGGCTGCTGGAATTCCACTAAAGATAAAAGGCTAGCCCCCCCCACCCATTATTGCCAGCCCTTCGCTCCTTGTCATTGCGAGCGAAGCGAAGCAATCTCCTCCAGCGGTCGTGAAAAACCGCAAGTTCGGCAATATGATTTATTTAGCTGCGCTCCGCAGCATGGGCACTTTTCTTCCTGGCACCTGGCTTGAGGTATTTCTCCAACGACTTCATTATAGATACGGTAATAAAAGTAATGTTCTCTATTCAGGAACTTAATGCCCGTCTCCTCCCTTGCTGCCCGGAATTCTTCATCGGAGACCATATTTGCTATTAATTTATGAAGCCTGCTGGAGCCAGAGCCCTGCTCTATAGGTTCTTTTTCCCTCCATACTATCTCCGCAGGCATTAATTCCTCAAAGCTCTTCCTCAGGATGTATTTACCGATGCCCTCTTTGACCTTGAGCCCCGGGTTTATTTCCAAAGCGAAGCAAACGAAATCCTTATCGAGGAAAGGCTGCTTCACATCAACCCCGAGAGCTTTACCAATATCGTTTGCCGAGAAATGCCAGCTTTTTGAAAGTCTCTTTATATATCTTCCTAGAGCTTCGGGCAGAAGTCCTGCCATGTAAGAGTAGCCTGCGAAAAGTTCATCACTCCCATCACCCGTTATAACCGATCTAATGTTTCTCTCTCTGGCAAGTTTAAGAACGAAATATATGGACAGGTCGTTAGGCAAAGCCAGGTTAAAGGTTTTCAATATCCTTATTACCTCTGGCAGAGCACTTAGCGCCTCATCCACGCTGAACTCCATTTTCTCATGCTTTATTCCCAGAAGGCCCGATACCTTTTCTGAGTAGACAAGGTCGAGTGCCCGGGAATTTTTCAAGGCTGCCGTGAAGGCTATCGTTGGCCTGGCAATGTAGGCTAAAATGCTTGTGTCAAGCCCTCCTGATAGTAACATAGCATCAGCCCTGTTTCTGTCAGTTGCTTCTTTAAGTTTGTCTCTTATTTGCTCACAGATGTCCACAGTAAATTATTGGCCCCCAGCAGTTCATTTTAACATGTTATCGTTGGTCTGATGGCTGCTAAGAAAGGGAAAACACGTTAAGGCTTGTTTTTAGTTCGAAGCACAAAGTATAATTGCCTGGATTTATCCACCAACGTAAGGAGGGAAGATGCCACCTTATGCCTTTTTCAATAAGCGATTCATGCCACTGGCTGAAGCCAAAATTGGGATATTAACTCACGCCCTGCACTATGGCACTGCCTGCTTCGAGGGAATCCGCGGTAACTGGGACAGTGAACAAGAAAGATTTTGCCTTTTCCGAGTTCAGGATCACTACAAGCGCATGCTTAACAACGGCTGCCGTATTTTAAAAATCAGCCTCCCTTACTCTTTAAGTGAATTATGTCAATTGACCACCACACTTGTAGTAAAAAGCGGCTATAAAGAGGACATATATATTCGGCCACTAGCCTACAAAGGCTCCGAGGACATCGGTGTTCGTCTACACAACCTGGAGGACGACTTTTTTATCGTTGCAACCACCCTCCCACCCTACCTCGGTACTAATAAAGGTATCCGTTGTTGCACTTCATCATGGCGCCGTGTCCACGACACTATGATCCCAGCACGAGGCAAGATATGTGGCGCTTATGTTAATAGCTCACTGGCTAAAACTGAGGCTTGGGAACATGGCTTTGATGAAGCAATATTGCTCACTCAAGATGGGCATGTCTCCGAGGGTAGTGGGGAGAATATCTTCATGGTCGCTAATGGGAATTTAGTCACTCCCTCTTCCTCCGACAATATCCTCATGGGAATTACCCGAGACACGATAATAAAACTAGCTAAAAATGAGCTAGGCATAGACACTACCGAGAGAGCGGTGGATAGAAGTGAACTCTACCTGGCTGATGAGTGCTTTTTCACCGGCACTGCCGCTCATATAGCTCCGATTATAGAGGTTGATCATCGCCCGGTTGGTGCTGGTGAGATTGGTGAAATAACCACGGAACTGCAAAGACTGTTCAAAGCAGTAATATTTGGCAGGAATCCTAAATACTCTGACTGGTATACCCTGGTCTCTCCCAAGTCAGATAAAACGTAACATCCGAAGACTATATATCGGCATAAGGATTAACGCCCAAAGCTTTCACCAAGTAGAGAAGGCGACAACTCTGCTCCAGAACAGTGGTATAATAGTAAGCTTCCTCCAATAGCTGGCTGGCAGCAAAGCTGCCATGACCACGTATTAAAACTACTTTATATTTCTTTATCTCGTCGGCTATCTCCTCAGCCAGGTCCCCGGTGTTTACTGTCATTCCTTTTCCCAGTATTGGCACTTTGGGCAACACTGCCCGTCCTTCCATGTCGCAAGGTATGATCTCTTCTTCCGTAAAGGACAGGGCTACAGCATACGTTGGATGAGCGTGAACAACAGCTAGCGCTGGCGTATTCTTATAAATCGACCGATGGACAGGCAACTCAGTTGAAGCCAATGGCGTAGCTCTATCATTCCTCGTAATGCCAGTCTCCACTAAATCTGCTTTGCCCAGAGAGCCCAACGTGCTGCCACGATGTGTAATGCATAGATATTCCCCCATTCTTATACTAAGATTGCCACTACAGGTAGAAACAAGCCCCTGAGTAAAAAGGTCTTTCCCTATCGACTGGAATTGATACAGCATCCTTTTATAGCCTATGTTATATGCCTGATAACAGCTACGACTCTACCCTGAATCTCAACATTATCTGGACTAGTGTAGATAGGTTCCATCAGATGATTTGCTGGCTCCAGGCGAATATGATCTGGCTCGGTAAAAAATTTCTTGAGTGTGACTTCCTGTTCCTTTTTAAGCCAAACTGCCACCATCTCCCCCTCTCCAGCATTGGTTACATAATCCATTAAAACGATGTCTCCATCCTTTATTAAAGCATCTACCATAGAGTCACCTTTCACCCGAAGAGCGTAAATATTCCGTCCGCCCCGTGCTAATTCCTCGCTCACCTCTAACCCTTCGGTAGAAATAATATTCCCTGCATCTGAAGCAGGCACCGTGATAGGTTCACCGGCAGCTATAGTCCCTACTATAGGAACATAAACAAGCTCTCGACCATTTCGAGACCTACCCAGAAGCTCAATACCCCGCGAAATATCACTGTGACGGCGGATATACCCTGCCACCTCCAACTTATCCAGATTATAAGCTACCACTGAAGTGGAACTTATCTGGCACCCCTTAGCAATGTCTCTAACGCTGGGAGGGTAACCCTTATCCCGAAAATGTTCACGTATATAGTCAATAATTCGCTTCTGCTTCAAAGAAAGCGTTCTATCAGCCAAGAATACTAACCTCCTGTTACCTGAGTTTGCTTCGCCTCTCCCTCGCTGTCTTCAGCACCTTGGCTCACCCCAGTGCCAGCGTTTACCTTCTTCGCCAGTTGGGACTTGATATTGGCGCCTTTATTCCTATGAATCACTCCCTTGCTCACGGCTTTATCTACGTTGCTTATAACCTTTCTCGCTTCCTGCTTCGCCAATTCCAGTTCCCCTGCGTCAATAAGACCACTCAGTTTACTTATACTGGTTCCTGTTTTGCTTCGCACCAGGCGATTCCTCAGCCGCTTTCTCTCCGCCGCTCGAACTGATTTGTTAACTGACTTGCTGCTTGGCACTCGTTTCTCCTTTCCTTATTACACTTATCACATTCCATAATGAGCGAATTCTAGACATTAATCTGCTTAACTGAGCCGTGTTTTTAATCTCCAGAGTAACGCACAATAAGGCAGTGCTATCTCCATGATGATCGGCCATATTAACATTGGTAATACCTACCTCTTCCCCAGCTATGATAGCACTAATATCCCGAACTAATCCAACTCTATCCCAAGCCTCAATCTCTATAGCCACAGGATAAACTTGGCCTACATCGCCCCAGCTCACATTGATCAGTCTCTCCTTTTCTACCTCATTGATAATATTGGGGCAATCCTTGCGATGCACAGTGATACCACGTCCCTGAGTAATATACCCAATAATCTCTTCTCCAGGCAATGGATGGCAACAATTTGCCAGACGAGTAAACAGGTCTCCAACACCCAATACCTTGATACTTGCAGGGCTAACCTTCCGCCCCGGCGAGACTGCAATAGCCTCGCCAAGGGGCTCCAAATCCGTGCTTAGCTTAAGTACCACCTGAGAAGTGCTAATGCCACCACGGCCGAGAGCGATAAAAAAATCATCGACCTTATTAAAGTTAAACTGATGGGCTATCTTGTCAGCACTCGGTAGACTAATGCCTAACCGCCTGAATTCTCTTTCCAAAAGTTGCTTGCCAGTCTCTATACTCTGACCTCTCCCCTGCCTGTTGAACCATTGCCTGATTTTCCCTCGAGAATGAGTTGTTTTAACATAGCCAAGCATGGGATTAAGCCAATCCAGACTCGGGCCTCTCTCTGTTTTAGCAGCAATAATCTCCACAACATCACCATTATTAAGCACATTATTTAACGGCACCAGCCGTCCGTTGATTTTCGATCCAATGCAACGATAACCAAGATCTGTGTGAATACGGAAGGCGAAATCCAGAGGAGTTGCCCCCTTAGGCAGATCTTTTATCTCACCCTTGGGCGTATAGACGAATACACTATCCGTGAGGACATCAGTTTTAATAGACTCCATAAACTCTTCACTATCAAATTCCTCCCGCAACTCGCTGATCCCCTGCAGCCAGGATGTTTGATTGCTAAAAGTCATATCCCCCTTTCCACCCTCCTTATAAAGCCAGTGCGCAGCTACCCCATACTTAGCAACTCGATGCATGTCATAGGTCCGGATTTGTATTTCCAGTGGCGTTATGCCCCGGCACATCACAGTGGTGTGTAACGATTGATAGCCATTATCTTTAGGGTTAGCAATAAAATCGTTGAAATCCTCAGTTATAGGACGCCATAAATTGTGAATCGCTCCTAAAGCCTTATAACAATCTGCGACCGTGTTCACCAACACACGCAAGGCAAAAAGGTCATGTATGTCGCTGAATTCCTTGCCCTGAGCAACGTACCTACCTACCTTTTGATAGGTACTGTAAATATGTTTCGGTCTGCCGAAAACCTCAGCTTCTATACCAGCTTCCGTTAATTCCTTACTTAGCATCTGGCTTACCTCTTTTATAAATCTCTCCCGCTCTACTCTTTTCCCAGCAACCAAACGAGAAATCTTATGATATTGCTGCGGCTCCAGATAGCGAAATGCCAGATCTTCCAACTGCCATTTCACTCCCCTCATCCCCAGACGGTGCGCCAGTGGGGCATAAATCTCTAAAGTCTCCTGGGCAATCTCCCGACGTCTCTTGGGCGGCAAGACCCCTAGTGTACTCATATTATGTAATCTATCAGCCAATTTGATAAGAACCACCCGCAAGTCTTCCGCCGTAGCCACAAGCATCTTACGCAAGTTCTCAGTTTGAAGCTTCGATTTGATTTCACCTCTTCCAGTTTTCCTGGTAAGCTCTTTCAGCTTGGTAACACCATCCACTAATTTACTTACCTCTGTCCCGAAGTTGGTCTCAATTCTATCCAGTGATATATCACAATCTTCAGGAACGTCATGGAGCAGGGCAGCAGCCAAAGTAACAGCGTCGAGATGCAGGTCAGCCAAGGTCATAGCCACCTGCAAAGGATGCTCTAGATAAGGCTCCCCAGACTTGCGCACCTGCCCCTGATGTGCTTGCGAAGCAAGCTCGCAAGCTGCCTTAATCATTTCAACCTCATCATCAGATAAATATTCTCTTGCCTTTGCCAGGAGCGAACCTATATTCATCGTACTGGTTCCATAATAACGCAAGAGGGAAACCAAATCAAATTGAATAGCAACAGACACTCTGGTTTGAAGACCAGCTATCAGGAGTTATGGTAAACTAAACAGGCATGTCGCAATCTGCTATATTTTAAGGAGGAGAAATCTTTGTATAAAGCGCCGAGAGGTACATCGGATATCTTGCCGAAGGAGCAAGCTTATTGGAGACATGTAGAGGAAAAAGCTGCCTGCTTATGCCAGCTTTATGGCTATCAACCTTTGTCAACACCAATATTTGAAGATTCTCAACTGTTTGCCCGCACTGTATCTGGGGGAACTGACCTTGTTGACAAGGAAATGTATATCTTTGAGGATAGAAGTGGTCAGAAATTGGCTTTAAGGGCAGAGGGAACCGCACCAGTATGTCGGGCCTACTTAGAACACGGATTCTTCAATCTGCCACAACCTGTAAAACTCTATTATGTAGGTCCTGCCTTCAGATACGAGCGGCCACAGGCTGGTCGCTACCGCCAGCACCAGCAGTTCGGCATCGAAGCTATAGGCTCTGCTGACCCTGCCCTTGATGTTGAAGTAATAGAGATGGCACAGCAATTCTTGCTTTCTCTGGGGCTCTCCAGCTTCTCCATTCAGCTTAACAGCATTGGCTGTAACCTCTGCCAACCTAAATATATAGAAGTATTAAAGGGCTATTACGCCAACTATATAGATTATCTATGCCCAGATTGCAAAGTCAGGATACTTAAAAATCCTTTACGTCTACTTGACTGTAAAAAAGCATCCTGTCAGAAGATAGCTGAAACAGCACCGAAAATCCCAGATTACCTATGCCCAGAATGTCAGGCACATTTCCAAAGCGTCCAACAATACCTGGGTGTCCTGGGCATCAGTTTCAAATTAAATCACCGCCTGGTACGCGGCCTGGATTATTATACCAGGACAGTATTCGAGGTTGGACCTGAGAAGGAAGGAGCACAGAGTGTGCTCGTAGGAGGCGGCCGCTATGATACCCTTATTGAACAACTGGGGGGGAAACCCACCCCAGCAGTCGGTTTCGCCGCTGGCATAGAAAGACTTATTATAAATTTAAAAAAATCAGAAATAGATGTCCCCCATCTACCTAAGCCCGCTGCTTTCATCGCTTACCTGGGAGAAGAGGCTAAAATCGAGGCAATAAAACTAGCCGCAGAGCTACGGCAGGTCGGGCTTGCTGTGGTTAAGGCTATGGACGATAAAAGTCTAAAAGGACAATTGCGGCAAGCTAACTCACTGGAGGCTAGCCATGTCATTATCATCGGCGAAAGAGAAGTAAAAACTCAAAGCGTAGTGTTGCGAGATATGATAGAGAATAAACAAATAATTGTCCCTGTAACTGAAATAGCCAGGGTGCTCAATCCAGAACAAAAAACAAGATAGCGGTTAAAATAGAACCTGGGCCACCAGATATGGTATAATGTCTATACAGTGCTCACCTTTATAACTAACGTTGGGATAGGGTTAATATCCTTTCCAGCTAGTGCCGGAAAATTTCTACCCACCCTGAAATACAGCCGTACATGGAGATAATGGACTGTGTCACAAAACGATATACACAATGATTTAGCTTCACCCGAGAATAACGGAGTGAAGAACGCTGAAATCAATACGCAATGTAAATTGGATTACACTGCTGAAGATATTCAAATCTTAGATGAGATAGAGGCCATCCGCCTGCGACCTGGAATGTATATCGGTGGGACCGGCCATGAGGGACTGCAACATCTTCTGTATGAAATAGTTTACAACAGTATAGACGAGGCAATGGCTGGCTTCTGCGATCAAATTCATGTGGTCATTCATAAGGACAATAGCATTACTGTAGCTGATAATGGAAGAGGTATTCCTACAGATACTATGCCCTCAGCTGATATCACCGCCCTGGAAGCAGTAATGACCCGCCTGCACGCCGGAGCCAAATTTGGAGGATCTGCCTATAACATATCCAGTGGCTTGCATGGCGTCGGGGCTTCAGCAGTGAATGCCCTGTCTACCTGGCTTCGAGTCGAAATCAGACGTCAGGGGAAAATCTACCTCCAGGAATACCGACGCGGTATTCCCACAGGACCGGTGCAAGCCACTGGCGATATCTCTGATACAGGCACCACTATAACATTCCTCCCCGATAGTGAAATTTTCGAAGACCTTGACTATGATTTCAATATTACTTGCCAGCGACTAAGGGAGCTGGCTTTTTTAAATAAAGGGGTGCATATATCCCTTAAAGCCGAAAGAGGCGAACAGGAAAAAATCTTCTATTTTGAAGGTGGCATAGCTACTTTTGTCCGCCGCCTGAATAGAAATAGGCCGGTTATCCACCATGACCCTATCTATTTCTCAACGACCGTCAATTCCACCATGATTGAAGTAGCCCTTCAATATAATAACAGCTTCACGGAAGCATCTTTTTCCTTCGCTAACTGCGTCAATACCAGAGACGGTGGCAGCCATCTGACTGGTTTCCGCTCAGCACTGACTCGCGCTCTTAATGATTACGCGCGGAAGAACAAGTTCATTAAGGATGTTGAGCCAAATCTGACCGGTGAGGATGTACGCGAAGGGGCAGTATCCATTATTAATGTAAAACTCCCCAAACCCGAATTTGAAGGGCAAACCAAGACAAAGCTTGGCAATCCCGAGGTAAGAAGCCATGTCGAATCCGCAGTAGTGGACAACCTGTCCCTCTACCTTGAGCAGCATCCTGAAGAAGCAAGGGCAATTATAGGGAAATGCCTCACCGCAGCCAAAGCCAGGGAAGCCGCCCGCAAAGCCCGCGACCTTGTCCTTAAAAAGAGTGGCTTTGAAGCATCCACACTGCCTGGAAAACTAGCTGATTGTGCGGAGAAAGACCCTGCGCTATGCGAGCTTTACCTGGTCGAAGGTGACTCAGCCGGCGGCTCAGCAAAACAGGGACGGGATCGCCGCTTCCAAGCTATCCTACCCCTCAGGGGGAAGATACTTAATGTGGAAAAAGCCGCCAAAGACAAGATTGTAGAACATGAAGAACTAAGAGCCATTGTTACCGCATTAAGGGCAAATATCGATGGTGAACTTGACCTCACCAAACTCAGGTACCACCGAATAATTATCATGACAGACGCCGATGTTGACGGCTCCCATATTCGCACCTTGCTTCTCACCTTCTTCTTCCGTCACATGGTAGAGCTAATTAACAAGGGGCACCTCTTCATAGCTCAACCACCTCTTTACCGCATAAAATCCGGCAAACAGCAATTTTGGGTCTACTCTGAACAAGAAAGGGAAAGAAAAAGCAAGGAGCTAGACAGGGCCAAACTAGAAATTCAGCGCTATAAAGGTCTGGGTGAAATGAGCCCCGAACAGTTATGGAGCACAACAATGAACCCTGACACCAGAACCCTGCTTAATGTTGAGATAGCAGACGCAATAGCCTCTGACCAAACATTCCATATGCTAATGGGTAGCGATGTCCTGCCTCGCAAGAATTTCATTCAAGCCCACGCTCAAAATGTGAGGAATCTTGATGTCTAAGAATCCGCTTTAGCCTTCTTGTATTTTACCGCGACCGTACAACTCTTTCCTGGCTATATATCTCCCCACTTCATCAGGCACCAGATAACGAACGGACAGTCCTTGGGCCAATCGTTGTCTGATCTCTGAAGAACTAATATCAATAACAGGTGCATCCAGTTGAATAACCCTATCACTCACACCGGGGATAGATCTTTCTAGGGATTTTAAATCTGGCGGACTCAAGCCCACCCTGGGAACAACTACTAACTTGCACATCTGTACCAGCCTACACGGCTCTTTCCACAGGTGAAGTTCCGCAATGCTATCACTACCGAGAATGAAGAAAAGCGGATGCGCGCCCAGTTGTTCCCGAAGAGCAGCCACGGTATCCACAGAATAAGAGGGTCCGGTGCGTTCTACTTCGAGGGTACAAAGTTTAAAATGGGGGTTATCCTCAATGGCCAACCGCACTATCTCAGTACGCTGGATTGCGGGAGTAACACTGTGGTCTACCTTAAGCCACGGCTGCCCTGTAGGTATAAAAATAATCTCGTTGAGCCCGAGTTTTATCCTCACTTCCTCAGCTATAATGAGATGCCCCAGATGGATAGGGTCAAATGTACCACCAAGAATGCCAATCCTCATCATATTTCACCTATTAGGTCTGGGGCGGAACACTACTGCTTCAGGCGGCAAAGCAGTTTTCGTCTCCTTATTCACCCTCCTGACTATTTCAATAGCTTTACTGGTAAATTCTAACACGCCTTCCCCGCTAACCGCTGATATAAAAATAACGGGTATCCTCAGTAAATCAAACTCCAGCTCAATGTCAACCAATCGAGTTTTAACCTGCGGTACATCCACTTTATTTACGGCTATAATTTTATTCTTTTGGCATAAATCGGCTTTATATCGGGACAATTCCTCATTTAACTTACTAAAATCTCTACTTAAGGTTGAAGAAGTACCATCTAACAAAAAGACTAACAAGCTGGTCCTCTCTACATGTCGTAGAAATTCGGACCCCAACCCTCTGCCAGCATACGCATCCTCAACAAGCGCAGGTATTTCAGCAACTACAAAATCCCTTCTATCATCCCTGATAACACCATAAACTGGCTGCCTCGTAGTGAACGGATAACCTGCCACTCTGGGTCTAGCTCCCGATATTACGGATAATAAAGCGGATTTACCCGAATTAGGATACCCGATAATACACATATCGGTTACTCTCTTCAGCTCCAGGATAGTGCGTTTCTCCTCACCCAATTCCCCTGCACCAGCTACCTTGGGAGCTTGATCTATCGCTGTGGTAAAACGCGCATTACCCAACCCTCCCTACCCCCCCTTGGCTGCCATAACTCTCTGCCCAGGTACACTCAGATCAGCCATGAATTCCTCCCCTCCATCTTC
>CAZCKW010000017.1:4487-12427 GCA_964499375.1 uncultured Dehalococcoidales bacterium | reverse complement strand
CTTCGGGCATTTCATGGCCGCAGCCAAGATCCCCCTTGTCTTAGCTGCCTGGGTAGGTGGGCTTCAACTCCCCCCCGTAGCTGTCTTGGCAGTTGTGATCCTGATATATCTCGTGGGTGGCTGCTTCATGGATGCTCTGGCTCTAATTACGCTTACCGTCCCCATTATTTTCCCAGTGGTTATGGGTTTGGGCTTTGACCCCATATGGTTCGGGGTAATAATAGTTCTGGTCACCGATATGGGAGTAATTACGCCGCCGGTGGGGTTAAATGTGTATGTCGTCAAGGGAATTGCTGAGGATGTTCCCTTAGAAACTATCTTCAAAGGCATACTACCATTTCTGGGAGCGTTGATTATTACCACAATTATATTGTTAGCCTTCCCCCAGATTGCCACCTTCCTGCCCGGCCTGACCTCATATTAAGCTTGCAAGGAAGACATAAAAAAAGTATACTCAAATGATAAGGGACGGCCAAGCGCGGAGCGACCAAAATCAAAGACTAAAAGTAGCTGAAATGGCTAGAAATGGATTGCTTATCGAATATGAATACTGCACCGGATGCTACACCTGCGAGGTAGTTTGCCAGCAAGAGAATAACCTTCCAGCCGGGAAATGGGGAATTAAGCTCAATAAGATCATAACCGAGCTTCCAGATAGAGTTCGCACTGACTACATCCCTTTCCCCACTGATCTCTGTAATCTCTGTGCTCCAAGGATACGTAATGGAGAGCAACCATCTTGCGTGAAGTACTGCCAGGCAGGGTGTATGATGTATGGCACCATTGCGGAGCTGGCCAAAGCCATGGAGGATAAGCCAAGGTCTGTTCTCTTTGCCCCTAAATAAGCAGCTGGAAAATATAATGAAGAAAAAAACATTTCCCTTAAGATACGCCGGTGTGAAGCAACGATATGCCAGCTGCGTAGTGGCAGGCGACCTTGTCTTCTGCTCCGGCATGACGGGTCGGAGTTTAGAGACTGGCGAGATCTCGTCAGATGATATAGCCGGACAGATGGTGACAGCCCTGGACAATGTCAAAGCTGCGCTGGAAGAGGCGGGTAGTTCCATGGAGGATATCGTTAAAGTCGTTATCTACCTTAAGGATATGAAGGACTATCAGGCCATGCGGAATACAGAATATGAGTACTATCAAAAGCACTGTCCTTCCCTGCTGGATGAGCCGCCCGCCAGCACTGTAATGCAGGTTGCTTCCCTGGCACGACCCAGGGTACTGGTGGAAGTGGATGTGGTAGCTACATTTTCCACATGAAAGGTAAATCTGAGCATGAACTTCCTCAAAGACGGCACAGATAAAGACACGCCAGGTATAATAAAGAGACCTGTCTACTTGGTAAAAATGCTATAAGAAAAGGCAAAAAGCTATAACATTAACAAAAGGCAAAAAACTCTTTGCAACTTGGGAATCCTGTGTTAGACTATGAAGTTAATATTGAATACATAAGGAGGAAAGGAGGTAGTGCTATAAGGGTATATCTTAACTAGGGAGGACTTGAATTATAAATTATAAGGAGGTGTGTTTAATGAAAATGAAATGGTTCCCATTATTAATAGCATTGGCAGTAGTCATTAGCCTGGTAGTTGTGGGCTGTGCTAAGCCGGCACCGGCTGAGGTTATAACGCTCAAATATGCCGACCAGAACCCTGAAGGTGGCTGGGCGATAGAACAGGCAGCCAAACCCTGGCTAACGGCAATGGAGGACGCCACTGGGGGAAGGGTCAAATTTGAGCCATACTATGGCCAGACTTTATGCAAGGGAGTAGATGCCTGGGAATCTGTCAAGAGCGGCGTCGCTGATTTTGCCTGGTGTTTCCATGGCTATTGGGCAGGTACGACACCCGTGTCCGATGTCCTGTCCCTCCCATTTCTGCCATTTAAGAGTGCCGAGCAAGGAAGTGGCATATTCTGGCAGCTCTATGAGCAATACCCAAGTATTAGCGAGCAGTATAAAGACAATCATGTCATGTTGACCTGGATGAGCAGCCCTTATCTCTTGATAAACTCAAAGAGGGAAGTTAAAACACTCGATGACTTCGCAGGTCTGAAGCTAAGAGTGACTGGTGGACCTCCAACCGAAATGATGAAGCTGCTCGGAGTTTCCCCAATGATGGTGGGCATGCCTGATACCTATGTAAACATCCAGAAGGGTGTAATAGATGGCATGCTGTTACCCTGGGAAGCTTTGCTTACCTTTAGACAGTATGAGGTAGTAAAATACTATAATTATGCCCCCTTCTATGCGGTATCCTTCACTCAGTCAATGAACCTTGATACCTGGAATAGTCTACCGCCTGATATTCAGCAGCAATTAGAAAGCGTCTGCGGCCTTAAGGGTTCTATGCATTGGGGCAAGAACATGTTTGATACCGCGGCGGCGGAAGCGCATAAGCGTATTGCGGCAGAAGGCTATGAAATGATCGAGTATACCCCCACAGCAGAGCAACTGGCGGAGTGGACAGAACTTGCCGGTACACCTCTCTGGGAAGAGTGGGTAAAGAACATGGAAGCCGCCGGACATCCTGAAGCACAAGAAATTATGGACACAACACTGGGACTGATTGATACTTTCAATCCATGAGAACTAACCGGGAATGTGGTTAAGTAAAGCAGCCGATTCGCTTAATAAGGTAATTCGGCCAGTAAGCAAGTGGTTTCATAGCATAGGGGTAGGCATCCTCGCGGTAATGATGTTTCTTACCGCGGCGGATGTCGCCCTGCGCTATTTTCTTAACAAGCCTATACTTGGAGCGTTTGACCTTACCGAGTATATGATGGCTATCATAGTTGCATGTGGTTTAGCCTATTGCGCTATCAGGAAGGGGCATGTTACGGTAGACTTGGTGGTCTCCCGGTTTCCACAGCGGGTCCAGGCAATTATCGACACTGTTACCGGTCTCCTTGGTCTTGGTCTATTCTCCTTAATAAGCTGGCAGTGTTTCGTGTATGCGAAACTACAGCTTGCCTCAGGGGTAACCTCTACAGTGCTACTTATACCCGTTTTCCCCTTTGCTGGTGTAGTGGGTCTGGGCAGTACCCTGTTAACGATAGTGCTATTATCAAATTTCCTCAACAACCTATCCCGGGCGGTGAGCAGGTGACTTCACTTACCGTCGGACTTATCGGCATAGGTATCCTTTTTATATTACTATTTTCTCGAATGCCCATCGGTTTTGTCATGGCGCTGGTAGGCTTTGCCGGCTTCGCTTATTTGACTGACTTTGAAGCAGCGCTCGGTCTCTTGAGGACAGTGCCCTATAGAACCTTTGCTGACTATAGCATGAGCGTTATTCCTCTTTTCATACTCATGGGTGAATTCTGCTTCTTTGCCGGACTGAGTAAAGACCTCTATGACACTGTCCATAGCTGGCTGGGACACCTGCGTGGTGGCCTGTCGATGGCTACTGTTGGCGCCTGCGCTGGTTTCGCTGCTGTCAGCGGTTCCAGCCTGGCCACAGCCGCTACAATGGGAAAAGTAGCTTTGCCAGAGATGAAAAGATACAAATACGATGATCGCTTGGCTACCGGTTCCATTGCCGCTGGCGGTACCATTGGTATCCTGATACCCCCCAGCGTTGTCCTTATCATTTATGGAGTCATCACCGAGCAGTCTATAGGCAAGCTCTTCGCCGCCGGCTTTATCCCCGGTATACTTGAAGCCGTCTTCTACATGGCTACCATCTATATTCTTTGCCGACACAATCCACTCCTGGGCCCCCCAGGACCAAAGACAAGCCTCAAACAGAAGATAGTTTCGCTTAAAAATACCTGGGTGGTATTGCTCCTGTTTGCACTGGTCATCGGAGGCCTTTATTTTGGTGTCTTCAGCCCCACCGAGGCAGCTGGTGTTGGTGCCTTTGGCGCTTTCGCTTTCGGACTGGCCAGGAGAAGACTTGGCTGGCAAGCCATTAAGAGCAGCCTTATTGAGGCAGGAAAGACAACAGCCATGATATTTATCATCTTAACCGGAGCTATGATTCTGGGTTATTTCCTGGCTGTGAGCAGGCTCCCCTTTGAACTGGCCAGCTTCATCGGTGGGCTAGCAATTAACCGCTATCTTATCCTTGGATTTATTTTAGTTATCTATGTACTCCTGGGGTGCGTCATGGACTCCCTGGCAATGATTCTACTTACGGTACCCATCTTCTTCCCTTTGATAACGCAACTGGGCTTTAATCCTATATGGTTTGGCATACTAATAGTCAGGGTATGCGAGATAGGCTTGATTACCCCACCAGTAGGTCTGAATGTATATATCATCAAGGGAGTGGCTGAAGACGTACCCATGCATACCATTTTTAAAGGTATAATCCCTTTCCTTATCGCTGATATATGCCATGTGGCTCTTCTGGTAGCTGTTCCCCAGATTTCACTCCTACTCCCCAGTTTAATGCATTAAACTGCTTTCCCTTTCTACCAAAAACAAGAAAAAGTCACACTATCAGCCATATCCCTGAAACGCATAATAACGTGCCCAGCACAACCCGCCAGGTCATTTTCTCCTTTAAGAAAATCACTGCCAGAGGCGCCACAAAAAGTGGCGAGGTAGCTCTAAGCAATGCTGTTTTAGCCATGCCGATCATCTGGATTGCCATGAAGGATAGCACCATGCCAACATCCTGCTCCAGGATACCAGCAACAGCAGCCCGAGTAACCTGACGTCGATTAAGTCTGGTTAACTCAGGCATACCTTCCCTCTGCCATACCAGCACGCTGAGTATCAGGGTAACCACAGGTAGCCGAATGAAGTTGAACAATGCCGGGCTAATCTCTCGCAGCCCCATTTTCATCAGGCTATTGGCTACCGCCCAGCAAGTGCCACCTATCATGGCAAAGAGTATCCCCTTTGCCTCCCCTGACCTGAGCATCGACTTGCCCTCCTGTCTTATCCCCCTGGTTTGTCCCGACAAAAGGGTTATGCCGGCGACAATTACAGCAGCACCCAGAAAAGTAGACCAGGTAACCGCTTCACCCAGGAATATAGCAGCTATGATTGTGGTGATAAAAAGGTCAAAGCTAAATATGATGGGAAATACTCTGGCAACGTCTGCTGAGCTTAAGGACTTGATAAAAAAAGTGTTGCCCATCACTATACCCATGATTCCAGCGCCGATTGTATAGCCAAACGACTCCCATGACACAAGGCTGATTTCAGCTATCCTACCTGAAGGTATAATGTAGCAAGCGAGGAAAAACCAGGCAGCGGCACACAACAAAGCATTCAGGAAGAATGGGCTGAACTTAGTAGATAATGGCTTCAGTACCAGACCGCTAATACCCAGGGAAAGCGCTGAACCCAAACCTATAAGCTCACCCATCATAAGCGTACTTCTCTATTACTGTCACTTCGCCATCCATGCGTTATCATCAGTATGATTAACTATAAGCAATGAACAATTTATTGCCGACTGGGGAGTGGTGATCAGGGTCAGTTGCTCCTATGGGTTTTTGAAGAACCTAACTTCCCTTTTCAGTCTCAATGGCTTTCAATAACCGGATTAACCTGATATCCCTTTCCCGACAAACATCAGCCTCACTCCTCCCCTGGTAGTCATAGAAGCCCTTGCCTGTCTTAACTCCCAGATGTCCCTGCTTGACCAGCTCCAGGAGTTTCTTTGGCTTGTAATCTACAGGTGTAGGTTCAAAGCTGGGTCTCTCCACATTAATTGCACTCAGGTCAAGTCCACCAAAATCGATGCGCTGCGCCACCCCCAGCACCATCATCCGAAAGGCAAGTCCCCATTTAGCTGCCTCATCAAGTTCTTTGGGTGATAGATAATCATTATCGAGGAGAAAATGCATCTCACGCTGCAGGGCGATTTGAAAGCGTGGGACTACATAGCCAGGGACAGGCTTCTGGAAGACTACCGGCTTCTTACCCATCTTCTTCAATGTGCGTGTCATAAGCTCCACACTGTCTTCACTCGTTTTAGGTCCCTTAACCACATCCACCAGCGGAATCAACTGGGGAGGAGCATACCAGTGAGCGCAGAGAACTTTGTCCGGGCGTGAGGTCTCCACAAAATCGAATATGTTTAAGCTGGTGGCATTACTCGCCAGCAATGCTCCTGGAGGACAATACATATCCAGCTGGGTAAAAATTGCTTTCTTTAAATCCCTGTTTTCCGTCACAGACTCGATAGCGATATCAGCGTCACCCGCTGCCTCTGGTAACGATGTAGTAGTAGTAACTCGATCTATCGTTGCCCTTATTGAAGGCTGAGCCAATACCCCTTCTTGAACCATAGTATTCAAACTGGATTCTATTAAAGGCAGGGCTCTATCCAGAGTCTTTTGAGTACGGGAAAACAATGAGACCTGGTAACCTGCCTGAGCAAAGCACTGGGCAATTCCACGGCCCATCGTCCCAGCACCCACAATAGCAACTTTTTTGATGTCTTCTTTCATCTCTTTGCCCTCGTTAAGCTATGTTGACTATCACAACTATAAATACAACTGATTCAGCTACATTAAACGCTAATTATCACTCTTTAAACGGGAGCAATGTGAAGCACAGCTCACCACCCCCACAACTCCAGCTTAGACGACAGCGGTAAGCCCGCCATCAAGGTACAGGATTTGACCGGTGATGAAATCTGAAGCTGGTGAAGCCAGAAACACGCACGCCCCCACCATATCTTCAGTGCTGGCCACTCGCTTCAGTGGAACATTAGCCAGACCTCTTTTAAGCCGCTCGGGATCCTTTAGCGTTTGTTCTGCTAGTTTTGTAGCTACCCATGAGGGAGCAATGGCATTGACATTTATGTTATAAGGTGCCCACTCGGAAGCCAGTGCCCTGGTAATCATATCCACTGCGCCTTTAGTAGCACAGTAGGCTTCATTCCCTCCCCAGAGAGTAGCTCGTGCTCCTCTGACCGACGACAAATTGATGACTTTGCCCTTCTTCTTCTCAACCATCACCTTGCCAAATTCCCGGCAAGCTAACATGATACCCTTAACATTAATGTTAAACATAAAATCCCAATCAGCCACCGGAAATTCAGTCGCAGGCTTTTTCAGGTTTACCCCCTGTGAATTCACCAGTATATCGACTGTTCCAAACTTGGATACAACCTGCTCTGCTAACCTGACTACACTTTGTTCATCAGTTACATCCACCTTAAATGCGACAGCCTCTGATTTGGTTTCCGATTGAATCTTTAGCGCCACCTGTTCCAACTTTGGCAGACTTCGGCTGGCGACAACCACCTTAGCACCATGGTAGGCCAATCCATGCGCCAGAGCTTCACCGATACCACCAGCCCCCCCGATAACCACAGCCACCTTATCATCTACTCTGAACATGTCAGACATATTCTTCACCTCGTTCGTATTTTCAGGTTATTACCCGGTCTAGAGGGGCTTGAGTCCCAGTATCTCTCTAGCTTCTTCAGGTTTTGCTGGCTCCTTGCCTAAATCCCGTGCAATCCTCACTATCCGAGTTACCAACTGGGCATTACTCTTAGCCAGTTCCCCTTTATGATAATAGATATTATCCTCCAACCCTACCCTAACACAC
Source organism: uncultured Dehalococcoidales bacterium (assembly GCA_964499375.1). GTDB lineage: Bacteria > Chloroflexota > Dehalococcoidia > GIF9 > AB-539-J10 > CAZCKW01. The sequence continues at coordinate 4,893 of CAZCKW010000017.1, read as the reverse complement.
CCACCGAGTATCATCCCCATTGTTGCCACAGCTGTTTGAGCTGCTCCTACTCCAAGAGAGTTAAACAGTGTATCGGGTGGAAGGAATTGAAGGTATACCGGTAAATACCTGGGGTTAGCCTCCAGTGCTCCCTGATACGCCATGCCCAGTATCAGGTCCACATAGTAGGGCTTTTTTATCAATCCCTTCTTAATCAGGTTGTTCACCTCGCGAAACATGGTAAGGTTGTATACCTCCATCTCCGGCTTTACCCCAAACTCATTCATTCGGGTAACAAAAGCTTCAATATCACCGCGGGTGTTAGCAAAAGGAGTACCTGCATAAGGCCCCATGGTACGCATCATCGTCCCCATATTGAGAGAAGCCATCTCAGGATAGGCTTCAAGGCACTCTGTCCTCTGCTCTA
>CAZCKW010000017.1:2328-4387 GCA_964499375.1 uncultured Dehalococcoidales bacterium | reverse complement strand
ATGACCTTGTCTTCGGGTAAATTCACTGTTACTTGCCTCCTGGATTTTATTCTTCTACGATAGCAACCAACCTGACCATAGAGGCATCCCCCAGCTCATAGCGGATAGGGAATGCAGCCATAGTACAACGTTTCCCGGTCACCAGATCCATGTCACCTCCAGCATTTTCAATGCCAGGGATGCCATTACCCAGGAGAATCATGTGAGATGGTTCGTAAATCGGAAATACCTCATCGGCTTCCTTCCCCGTCTCTTGCTTGTATTCCCTGTATAACCAGGGTGCATTTTCAGCCAGTGGTGCATGAGCCAGAGGTGCATCAAGGGCACCACCATCCACGGCAACAGCCTTGACTCCCTTCGCCAGCAACCATTCGGCACCTTCCTTGTACAGTCCGGGGAAATAATTAAAATACGCATAGTTATCCGTCAGGAAGTAGTGGTGCCACCCTGTATTAAGGACCACAAAGTCTCCCGGCTCAATCTTTGGCTTGGCATTTTCCAGGATTTCCGGGGTGATGATTTCCCACTTCTTCATAAAACGTAAATCTACCACCACACCTGTACCGTAGCATTTCTCAAGTGCCACCTGATCAATATACTCGCCATGGTCTATTACATGTGCTGCAGCATCCATGTGAGTAGCTGAATGCATTTTATGTGTAAGTACAGTGGTATATTTCTTACAGCCACCGGGGAAGCAGTTCTTTTCCCAGTATGCCACTCGCTGGATGATGACATCCTGCATCGGCCCTGTCCATGGCCATAGTGGTGTATTCCTCCCAAAAGGCTGGGATAAGTCATAGATTTTAGTACTCATTTAGTCTCGTCCTCCTTCTTTCTAAGTTTTTTCAGTATGCCCATGATACCACAACGCTGACTTGATTCAAAATGCCCGGTAATAGCCAACACGATGATGTACACACGCAATTATCGTAATTCTGCCAGCCATTCCAGCACACCTCTAGCCATCCCCCAAGGCCTTACCCTCCCTGTTAACTCATAAGAACCATGTTCTGGAGATGGCACCGGACTGACGTCAATTCCCCACTTCTTGAGGCTTAATCCTGAATTCCGCTGGGTCAGGGGGTATTACCGGCTTCTCCACAGGCTTTTTCAGTTGTGGAACCCACTCATAGGGAAGCCGATAAGCGCGATAGATTATGTAGTCAGGCTTATGCGTCAATTTAGAGAAAGGTGGGTTAACATATTCCCAGACAATCTCCTTCTCTGCTGTTACCTCCAAAATACGCCCCTTAGCACCTTCACATATTAGGGTATTCCCATTGGGAAGACGCTGTACTGAACTGATAAAGTAACTGTAAAATCTCTTTCCATCTGTATACTCCCAAATCTTCTCCAGTGTCACAGGATCGAACTCTATTATGCGGGAATAATCCCTCAGGGCGTTATTAACTCCGGTAGGTGAGCCTGGATTTGGAGCACCGTATCCAGCCGCTCCCCCATTATCAAATACCAGTATGTTCCCGGCGCCAGGAAGACCTCTCGGGATCATATGAGCATGATGCGGTCCTATTATGAAACCCAGCTCCTTGAGAGCTGGTGAAACAGTGTAGTCCGGTCCAATCATCCAGACAATTTTCCCACTCTTCCTGTCGATTATGGCCATGATGTTGGTATTACGACCAGCGAAGATTATGTTGTCTGGATGAAAACGCTCGTCACCCTCATCGTGCCATTTATTAGGACCAAGCGTTGATATACAGTTAATGTGCATCCAGTCAAATGGTGGAGGCACATCGCCCTCAGGCTTTACTGGAGAACTTGTGGTATCAACAGGTTTTGCCGATGGTTGTCTGGCAGGTCGTGGTGCTGCACGCCTCCCCATGCCACCACATCGGTACATTGTGTTCCTGGCTTCCTCGCTGAATTCGAACTCATCAAAGTGGTCACTGCATAACCAATCCCAGACAACTCCCCCATCCCAGGTCACCTCATAGATATGATCATCGTGTAGAAGTGAAGGGGATATTTTAGGATTTCGCACATCATCATGGGTAAGTAATAAAGTATTCCCCCCATTTACCAGTGGATCCATTCC
>CAZCKW010000017.1:0-2228 GCA_964499375.1 uncultured Dehalococcoidales bacterium | reverse complement strand
CATCATCATGGGTAAGTAATAAAGTATTCCCCCCATTTACCAGTGGATCCATTCCGGGGACGTAGTACCCCACTGGATTACCCTCCCTGAGAAAATCGTGATGTTGCAGAGATGTCCAAACCTTTTTCCCTTCAGTCCCCAGTTCCATTTGTTTTAACTTGTTGAACATCCAGACAGCTTTACCATTCCAATCCAGTTGCTCGACATTGGCATGACTATGCGAGGGCGGCTCGGCTATTGCCCTTAAACTTTCATCTGTGTTATCTACCAAAACATAACCACCGGGAAGAGGTTTGGCAAGTTCTGAAGCGCCGGTCTGCCAGTGCTTGACCTGATTGCCATTCATATCAATCAGGCTGTTTTCCATACTCATTAAGGTGTACCCATTCCAACATTTATCAGGATGGTAGAGCGTCGTCCCTGTGGGATAAACGCTCGGGTACCCGAAAGCTGAAGCCATTTTCATTATCTCCGTTTTAATCACCTCCATCTGATTTACTCATGCCCAATACTTAACTCCCATCCAGGACTTACTGTAGTTTTGCGTTACTAAAGCCAGGCGTGGCCATATTATACGTATACCCAGGCTTGGTAAATAATTCTAGCACCCAATAATAGCGATGTCGATAGATTGAATTGCCTCATAATTCGCTTGTACCACTGGGATTTTATTCGAATTCGCCTTTCCCAAGCACCACAAAGATAATGGATGGTATCCCCAGATACAAAAAACACATTAGCGAGCAGATGGACCCCGCAAGCGCCAGACCCCACTTCCTTCTCTGTAATGCGCAGACGCCACCTGCGATGGCTACTACTCCCAGTATGGTTATAGGAATACCAATTGCACCAATTACGGGAACAGCAACTAAAGCAAGGGCTTTAGGTATTTCAGGGATAAGGCTCAGCCCTGCAGCAATGGCTCCCCCCAGCAACATGACTAGCACCCCCACGATTATACCCACAACTCCAGCGATAATGCTAAGTATTCCTGCTGTTTTCGGTTTCCATGTCTTCTCCATTTTTGTTACCTCCCTTACTTCGGTTCCACTAATATATTGTTGCCCCCCATCCCATGCCAGATACCACCATGTTAGACTGCTACCAGGTAGTTACACCACCATCAACATAGATAATCTGCCCGGTAACGAAATCTGCCGCCTTTGAAGCCAGAAACAAGGCCGGGCCAACGATATCCTCTGGCATTGCCCAGCGGCCAAGCGGGATACGAGCCTTCAACTCCTGAGCGCTTTTAGCATCAGATAATGAAGCACGGGTAAAATCAGTCTCAACAACAGTAGGGGCAAGCGCATTTACCAGCACGTTATACCTGGCCCACTCACAAGCAAGTGTTTTCGTAAGAGTGTCAACCGCCCCCTTGCTGGGACAGTAAGCCGCCTGGCCTGCAGGTAGGCCATACCGGCCCCTCACCGATGACATATTAATAATCTTGCCACTGCGTTGTTTTATCATCACCCGCCCAACTGCCTGACAGCAGAGAAATGTTCCTCGGGCATTGACATCCATGACTTTTTGCCACTCACTAATTGGGAAACTGTCAGCAGGCTTTCGATTCGTAATTCCAAAAGCATTTACCAGGATGTCAACACGACCAAATACATCCAGAGTGCGCGTTACCATATCGCCCACTGATTGCTCCTGGCTAACATCTACCAGAAGGGTCAGCGTCTGCCTGCCTAGAGAACGTATTTCAACAGCTGTCTTCGCCAGGTTATCAAGCCGCAGGTCAGCTACTATTACATCCGCACCCTGTTCAGCAATACCCAGAGCTAGAGCGCGCCCAATCCCACCAACGCCGGACACCAATGCCACCTTGCCTGTTAAATCAAATAAATCAGTCACACCCCCTCTCTTCTGTCCGCATTGTTGTTCTCTGCTACGAATTGGCGCGCCTATCTAATACGGCTTCTTTTCACTGCCTCATTTATCCTGTTTCCGAAGCGCCTATCAATCCATTATACGCCCAACCAGCTTCAACCAAAAAAACATTGCGGTCCAACTATACCCACAGCGAGTGCCCTAAATCGCCGGGCCACGGCGGAGAGTAGCTATGAACTCTTTGACTTTTTCCTCTGTTCTAAACAGGTCCTTGTTATAATAGTCGTAATGAACCATCTCTTCCCTGGCTCTCACCAGGCGGGGCCCCGGCTCTATATCAGGATAGCCCACTGCCAGCATATCGTAAAACTCCATTTCCAGCGGTATTC
>CAZCKW010000016.1:0-12675 GCA_964499375.1 uncultured Dehalococcoidales bacterium | reverse complement strand
TCTGGTGAACTCCTGGTTTCCCCAGTCCCTGCATTCCCAGCAATATTACTTCCAGTCTGGCGGGCTCATGTGAGAATGGCCCCCTGACATAGGAACCTCCAAAATAATGGGCTATCGAAGTAGTCCTGGCAGCGAACTCTCTTGCCAGTGCTTTAATTGTCCACTCCGGGACACTACACTTCTTAGAAGCCCACTCAGGAGTCTTGGGTACTCCGTCTTCCTTGCCCAGAACGTAGTCCTCAACCTTGTCGAAACCAACTGTGTGTGTAGCCACGTAATCCTTATCATATGTTCCTTCAGTTATCCAGACATAGATTATAGCCAGTTGCAGTGCGGCATCTGTATTGGGCAGTATTGGTATCCATTTGTCGGCATGAACCGCCGCCCCGTAGTTTAAATCAGGGCAGATGTATACCTGTTTTATCCCCACCTCAGACCAGAAGTAGCAAAGGCGTGTGGCACACTGGCCGGTAAATCCCCAGGGTGTTGTTTCCGGGTCACCTCCCCAGAACAGAACTAAATCGCAGTTCTCGGTCATATCCTTCACTATATTATCTGACGGGTCCATCATACCCTGGATTCCCTGTCCCCACACATGCTTTGCTCCCCAATACCACCCCTCCCAGCTATCCGGATTTCTTACCTGCTGTGTGAAGCCTCCCATTTTGTCCAGAAGCAAGGTTTGCTGGCCGTGAGGAGTATTGATAGTCTTGCACTCTCCGTGCCCGTCTCCCTGCACCAGAATGCCAAGGGGTCCATATTTTCCATGTATCCTCTTTATTTCACTGGCTATTAGCTCTGCGGCCTCATCCCACGAGATTCTGTTGAATTTACTCTTACCCCTGTTTTCCGGGTGCCTCTCACCATTGGGGTCCCAGTCAACCCTTTTTAGAGGGTACTTAATTCTGTTGGGGGAGTAAGTTCGCTTTTTATAAGCCAGTGAGAAAGGGGAAGGCACCGACTTCATCAGAGGTTCGTAGGTTTTACCGTTCCTGTGAATCTTCCAGGGATTGAATTGTTTTTTGTCATATTTCCAGTCATAGTGTAGCGGTCTGATCCTGACTATTCTGCCGTTCTTAACATCAACCGCACAGGGGGCTCCGCCGCCAAGCAAACCACCAAGTGCAAGCGATTTTATAACTGTTTTATCCGGTTCAACTGAAACTGCCGCTACTGAATGGATTGCATCTCCCTGAGCTTCCAACCTTTCCTTTTCATTTGACATAAAAACCCCCTCCTTTCAAGAGTTTATACTTGCTTTTGAGCCCACGCATTATTTATCCACAGGCGTACCTGCTTTTAGTTGTCAGTTTTTTAATTTTTAGAGGCAATTTAAGCTATTTTAAATAAGGTCTACTCAATATCTGAATTAAGCAAAGTAAGCGATGAGTATTATCGCCCCCACTACGATAAGATAAATACCCACAAGATAATTGAGTATTTTAGGGAAGATCAGTACAATGATACCGAAGAGCAGGCTGGCTATACCTAAGATTAAGCCTCCACTAGCAAGTCCAGAAAACATAATTCACCTCCTTATATTTTTCTACGCTGTTTAATTATATTTCTATGCTCCAGTACAAAAGCCACTGCGCCTAATGTGCCTGAATCATCTCCTAGTATAGCAGGTCTGATTTCAACAGCGTTGGCTGATGCGCTGAAGGCACTTTCCTTAACCACCTTTATTGCTGGCTGAAGTAATAAGTCACCGATTTTTGCCATACCACCGCCTATTGATATCAACTCCGGGTTGAAGATGTTGACCAGGTTAGCCAGACCAACGCCGAGATAATAGCCCAGACGGGAGACGAGTTCCCGAGCTAACGTATCTCCCTGTTTAGCTGCCAGACCCACGATTCTGGCATCGATTTTGCTTGTATCACCGCCCACAAGTTCAATGATGGATGAGCTTTCACCCTCTGTGATCCGTTTTGTTGCTTCTCTGGTCAGAGCTGTGCCTGATGCCAGTGTTTCCCAGCAACCAATTTTACCACAGTTACACCTGGGGCCATTCACATCGATAGTCATATGTCCAACTTCACCAGCAGCACCGCATGCCCCGGTATATAGTTTACCATCGGCGATGATGCCACCCCCGATGCCTGTGCCCACGGTAATATGAATGAGATTGGCAACTTTCTTTCTAACCCCAAAGCGCCACTCTCCCAGGGCAGCCAGATTGGCATCATTGCCCAGGCAGGCAGGAATGCCAAATCGCTGTTCAACGGCATCTATTAATGGCACATCATGCCAGCCAGGAAGGTTGGGAGAAAAAATAACTTTGCCGTTGGCACTGTTTACTATACCAGCAGCAGCGATGCCTATGCCTGAAAACTGAGTTGGTTCCAGTTCTTTGGTGGATAGCAATTCGTTAATGGTAGCACAGATTCTCTCTATTACGGCATCAGGCCCGGCTAGTGCTGGGGTAGGACTAAGCCCCCACCCCAGAATCTCTCCCTGGGTGGTAGCAATAACGGCAGCAATCTTGCTGCCGCCAAGGTCTATTCCCAGAATGAACTGCTGCTCTTTATTATCTGACATTTCCAGCCTCTAATGCTACCCATCAAAGGGTGGCTTGTCAACAGTTAACACAAAGGATAAAATGACCTTTATAATGATAGGATTTGAAAAATTGAAGAAGCTCTCCTATGTATCGCCATCCAGGATAGTGTTTTTGGTAATCGATGGCGTAGGTGGTTTACCTCATCCTGAAACGGGCAGGACTGAACTGGAGTCGGCCAGAAAACCGAACCTGGACCAGATGGCAAGGGAATCGGTCTGTGGTCTTATCGACCCTGTAGGTGCCGGAATTACACCGGGAAGCGTGCCGGGGCATCTGGCAATTTTTGGTTATGACCCTGTCAGATATGCTATCGGACGAGGAATTATTGAAGCTCTGGGGGTAGATATGGAGCTGAAAGCAGGGGACATTGCAGCCCGCGGTAACTTTTGCACCATGGATGGCAGAGGAATCATTACCGATAGGAGGGCGGGGCGAATCTCCACAGAGAGGAATACTGAACTATGTCAGATACTGAATAAAATTGCTATCGGAGGAGTTGAGATTCTGGTTACGCCGGTGAAAGAGCACAGGTTCGTGTTAATCCTCAGAGGCGAGGGATTATCAGCTGAGCTAACGGACTCTGACCCGCAGCAGACAGGCATGATACCCGGAAAGATAGAGGCGCTATCGCCGCAGGCACGGAAGACAGCAGAAATAGCCAACGAGTTTGTCTCACAGGTGAGGGAGCGCTTAAAAGATGAACCCTCTGCTAATATGGTACTTATGCGTGGCTTTTCTCAACGTCCGGACATTCCCACTATGCCTGAGATTTATAGGTTAAAACCGGCTGCTATTGCTATATATCCCATGTATCGTGGCCTGGCCAGACTGTTGGGGATGCAGATACTGCCAGCCGGTAGCAATATAGCAGAGCAGATGGAAAACCTGCATCGCCATTATAAGGAGTTTGATTTCTTCTTTATCCACTTCAAGAGCACAGACTCCAGGGGGGAAGATGGTGACTTCGAGGCAAAAGTACGTGCCATTGAGGAGGTTGATAATGCACTTCCTGCCTTGCTTAAGTTAAATCCTGACGTCATCATTGTTACTGGAGACCATTCTACACCGGCGACTATAGCCATGCATAGCTGGCATCCCGTTCCCTTCATGCTGCGTTCCCAATGGTGTCGTCCTGACGAGGTAGATGAGTTCTCAGAGCGTGCTTGCGTCGCTGGCGGTCTGGGACGTTTCCCTGCGGTGGATATCATGTCACTGGCTATGGCGAATGCACTGAAATTAAAAAAGTTTGGCGCTTGAAGAATGAGAGTACGAAAGGCTGTAATAACTGCTGCTGGCTGGGGCACAAGGTTTTTGCCTGTCACTAAATCTGTGCCCAAGGAATTGTTGCCAGTGGTGGATAAACCGGTTATCCAGTATGCGGTGGAGGAAGCTGTTGCCTGTGGCATTGAGTCGGTGATTATAGTAACAACCCAGGGGAAAACAGCCATTGAGGATTATTTCGATAAAAACATAGGACTGGAGCATCTGCTTGAGCAACGGGGCAAAATTGACCTGTTAGAGAAAATACGGCACCTGCCTGATATGGCTGATTTCTGCTTTGTCCGCCAGAAAGAACCGCTGGGACTGGGACATGCTGTGCTCTCCGCCAGGGCAGCGGTGGGGAATGAGCCCTTTGTCTTAATGCTACCTGATGACCTTTTTGAACAGGGGGAGGTGGTGCTCAGGAGGATGCTGGAGATTTTTTGGGAAAACAAAAGCAGTGTTTTAGCTTTGAAGCGGGTGGAACAGAATGAGGTGGGGAGGTATGGTGTAATTAAAGCCGGAAAAGTGGTGGAGGGTGTCTGTCAGGTAATGGACCTGGTGGAAAAGCCAGAGCCTTCACAGGCTCCCTCGACACTTGCTGTGATGGGTAGATATGTGCTTACGCCTGAAATTTTCACGGAGTTGAAATCTACACCGCCCGGTGAGGGGGGGGAGATTCAGCTAACAGACGGATTAAAACGACTGCTGTTAAAACAGGCTATATACGGGTATGAATTTGAGGGGGAGTACTACGATGCAGGCACTATTTCGGGCTGGATACAGACAACGGTGGCGCTTGCATTGAAACATCCTGAAATAGGGCCGGCATTGCGGGAGAGATTCTTTACTTCGGCTGGAATGATAAAAGAATAGGTGGATGACAGATAGCGGACTTAGTTTCCTTCCCCGGGTTGAGTTCCATCCACCAGACCTTGCTGCTCCAACACATCCATAAGGCGAGCAGCCCTGGGATAGCCAACATGAAGGCGACGCTGTAAATAAGAGGTGGAAATATGCTTATGCTCCTGTGCCAGGAGCTTTGCTTCATCCAGGAGTGGGTCAAGGGCAGAGGCTACCCTTTGACTTGAGATAGCAGCCTCAACCGCCTCATCGAAGTCAATATAGCTTACCGCCACATCACGCTGATTTCCCCAGAAATACACCAGTCTCTCGATTTCAGCATCGGAAATAAAACATCCCTGTAGGCGTTTGGGTCTGCTGGCTTCGCTGGGCAGGTAAAGCATATCGCCCCTACCCAGTAATTTTTCAGCTCCAACAGTGTCCAGGATGGTACGTGAATCTACCTGAGAGGTAACCACAAAGCTAATACGGGTGGGGAAGTTGGCTTTGATAAGCCCGGTGACGACATCCACCGAGGGTCGTTGAGTAGCCAAGATGAGGTGAATACCAGTAGCTCGGGCCAATTGGGCTACTCGGCAGAGGGTGCGTTCTACTTCATCAAAGGCTGCCATCATCAGGTCAGCCAGTTCATCAATGACTAATACCAGGTAGGGCAGTGCCTCTCCTGAAGGGCGGTCTTTGTTGTAGCCTTCAATGTTGCGTACCCCTGCTTTAGCAAACTGGCGATAGCGGTTGTCCATTTCATAGTTAAGCCATCGCAGTGCTTTTATGGCTTTATCGCTTTCCACGATTACCGGAGCAGCCAGGTGAGGCATTCCATTAAAAGCGACTAGCTCCACTCTCTTGGGGTCAACCATGATGAATCGGACTTCATCAGGGCTGTTATGAAACAGCAAGCAACCAATAATAGAGTCGAGGCATACGGTTTTACCACTACCAGTAGCCCCGGCGATGAGCAGATGGGGCATCCTGGTTAAATCTGCTGCCACTGTTTCGCCACCGGCACCTTTGCCCAGTGCGATAGCCAGCTTCGACCTGGCCTTGATCTTCTGGAAGGGGGTAGTCTCTATCACGCTGCGGAGGTAAACGGAGCCAAAAGTTGTGTTGGGAACCTCGATACCCACAATTGGCTTTCCCGGCACAGGCGCTTCAATTCTAATGCTGGGAGCAGCCAAAGCCAGAGCCAGGTCGTTGGCTAGAGAAGTAATGCGGTCAACCCTGATTCTGGTTCTCGATACTTCTTCCAGTCGCGTTTGACCTTTCTCTTTGATTTCCTTGTATTTGCGATCCCAACCGGGTTCGACGCCAAACTGTGTCACAGTGGGTCCTGTGTTTATCTGTACCACTTTAGTATCTACGCCATAGCTGGCTAGCGCTTCTTCAATCAGCCGAGCCCGCTTGTTAATGTCATCTTTGTTCAACTCCACTTCAGTTGGTTTATCCAGGATATCAATGGGAGGGATCTGCCAACCGCTGGGGGTAAGAATTGGCTCGCGTTGAGGTTGCCATACCACTCGTTCAGTACGCTCAGGGCTTTGGCTGGCAGTAATAGAGGAGGGGGTAACAGGCTTTGCTACCATCCCGGAGGGTTCAGGCTGTTCTTCGGCAGCTACGGTTTCAGGAAGAGCAGTGGTGAATGTCTCCATTCCAGGTTGGGAAACCCTGGTGAGACGCCTTCTATTTCTAAAAGGTGTTGATAACGCATGCCAGGACTTGCGAGGTGCTATAAAAATAATACCCAGCAGAACTAGCCCGGCAAGCCGCAAGCCTCCTGCGGTGTCTATAGCTACGATACCCGAGGGTCCTATTATGGCTTCTTTTATGCTTCTTCCGAACCAGCCTCCCAGTGAAGCTCGTGCCAGAATGCCTCCCTGAGGGTAAAAAAGGGAAAGTGTTCCCCAAATTGCTACAGCCAGCAGGATTCCTCCCACGAACCAATTCCATCGCCTTAGCGAAGTAGAGAACTGCCCTCGCCATACTACCCAGATTATCACTCCCAGAGCAATGGCTGCCAGAACCAGGCCGAAGCCAAGGAAGCTGTATATGTTTTCCCACGCCGCAGTAGTCCAGGCAAATAGCTGAAATCTGAAATAATATAGTGCTCCTGCTATGACGGCTATCAGTATGAGCCTTCTCACCACAGGAGAGGCGATAAAGCTGGAAAATCGCTTCCACGGTGGTTGGCCTTTCGACATCTTCTGCCTTGGCCTGGATCCGGTATTCTGTGTTGCCTTAGGCGTGTTTCTTCGCTGCATTGTTTGTCATTTTTCTGTAATCACGGGGATTACGAGAGGACGGCGATGAGTTTGCTCATATAGAAACCGGGCTAAAGCATCTCTTGCACTGGCTTCGAGATTGCTTAACTCCGCTGGCAACGATATTTTTTGCCCCGGCAAGCGCTTTATGTCACGATTCAGGGCAGCTATTACCACATCCTTGCTCTTTCCCATCAATTGCTGATTCTCTGCAGTATCGATGAAACCTCGCGTTATGATGCGAGTCTCCTCTATAATTTCATGCTTACTGGTATCAATGACAATGGTTACCACCACAATCCCATCTCGTGAAAGCAACTTGCGGTCACGAAGCACAACGCTATCCAGTTCACCTGTTACCAGACCATTTACATAGACTTCTCCTATGGGGAGCTTACCAGCGATTTTACCGGAGTCACGTCCCAATTCAAGTATATCCCCATCCTCAAGAACAAAGGTATTCTCCCTTGGCATTCCTAGATTTTGGGCTAACCTGGCATGCAGGCACAAGTGACGATATTCACCATGAACAGGCACGAAGAACCTGGGCTTAACCAGGTTAAGCATCAGCTTCAACTCCTCCTGGCTACCGTGCCCGTGGACGTGAACCTGGGTCAATTTGTTATAAATAACGTTAGCACCTTCCCGGAAAAGGTTATCTATAGTCTTGTTGACCAGCGCCTCATTTCCAGGAATTAGCGTTGCTGATATAACCACTGTATCGCCAGGGACGATCTGGATCTGTCTGTGGTTGCGGTTGGCTATACGCACCAGTGCTGATGTAGGCTCGCCCTGGGTTCCAGTGGCCAGCACAACTACTTGGTTATGAGGCAAATCTTTCAATTCATCAAAATGGCACAGGATGCCGGGAGGGATAGTAATATAGTCTGTTTTCTGTGCTATTTTTACTATCTCCTCCATGCTGCGACCGGTGATAAACACGCGGCGGTTATGCTTGGCGGCAATGTCAATTACCTGCTGAATACGTGATACAAGAGAAGAGAAGGTAGCTATAATAACCCTGCCTTTCGCGCCCATCATGATATTCTCCAGAGCATCACTCACCACATATTCGGAGGGCGTATATCCCGGGAGTTCAATATAAGTGGAATCAGAGAAGAGAAGTAAAACTCCCTTTGTTCCCAGGTGTGCCAGATAGTTGAGGTCGGTCGGCTCACCAATTATCGGGGTATAGTCAAGTTTAAAATCACCACTGTGAACTATGACACCCAGCGGAGTATGAATGATTAACCCCATAGCCCCGGGGATGCTATGGCAGACAGGGAAGAACTCTACGGTGAAATTGCCCAGTTCAATCTTGCTGCCGGCGTGAACTGTATTCAGTCGTGCCTTGCTTTTCGCTCCGTGCTGCCTGAGATCATCCATAATCAACTCTCGGGTGAACTTTGAGGCATAAATTGGAATATCGAATTGGGATAGCAGGTGAGATAGGGCACCGATATGGTCTAGATGTCCGTGAGTGATGACAATGCCTCTTAGTTTCTGTTGTCTTTCACGGAGATAGCTTATGTCAGGAATAACAGAGTCAACCCCCAGCATTTCTTCGCGGGGGAACATGAGCCCGGCATCGATAATCATGATGTCATTGCCATATTCCAGGACCATCATGTTCTTACCAACCTCGCCCAGCCCACCAAGAGGAATTATCCTCAAATTTTTGTTCCTATTTCTGTCACTCTGGGAAGCCCTGAATGCAGTGAAGGGTCTGGATTTTTCGTGGAGTTCATCCTGAGAGGTGTGAAATTCTTTGCTCTGCTCAGAATGAGAGGGAGCAAGGGGGTCAGAATAATAAGGAGAGTTGATAAATGATTTTTTCGGTTTTTTTATTAACATAGCTCATTTAAAACAGGCTTAGCTGTTGGGATTCAGCTTCAGCTTCAGGTATTTGTTCACTCTGGGCTAACACTCGTGGGATCTGAAGCATATCGGCTTCGATAATCTGGCGTAGCGTTCCCTGGTGAAGAGCAGCGGCGGGATGATACATGGGATAGCAAATAATATCACCCACCTTTCGTGCCTTTCCGTGGACCTTGCTAATGCTCTCATTAGGGAAATACCTTGCCAGGGAATAACGTCCCAGTGTGATTATCATTCTGGGTTGGATTATCTCTATTTGACGGTCGAGCCATTTACGGCAAGCCTGTATTTCCGATGGGAGGGGGTCACGGTTGCTGGGTGGACGGCATTTAATTACATTGGCGATGTAAACCTGCTCCCGAGTTAACTTGATTGAAGCCAGTAGCTGTTCCAGGAATCCCCCCGCAGGTCCAATGAAAGGACGTCCTTGCTGGTCTTCATGCCATCCCGGCGCCTCGCCAATAAAAAGCAGCTCAGCATCCTCATCCCCCTCACCGGGCACCACTTTAATGCGATACCTGGCTAGCTCACAGTCCTGGCAATTCTCAATCTCTTCATAAAGTTCGGTTAAAGCTGACATCTAACCTGATAATAGCACGCCCAGCTTTGGTGGTCAATTTAGCCTGCACTAATCCTCATATTCATCTTCATCCTGTTCCCAGATGGGCTCGGTGAAGCGGTCTATATACTCCGCTGTTGCTCGCTTGGATATCATTTCTATCTCTTCAGTAACTTCGTCGGCAAGGTTGCTGAGCTCGGTCAGGTCGATATCGATTTCCAGCATGCTGGTTAGTACCTTGAGAACGGACAGCGAAGCCTGGGGGTTTGCTATTTGGGTAGCGTATGATGGCACCTCACCCAGCAAACAAATACCTTCAAAATCTCGCTCCTTGGCTCTACCTAGAATCAGACCATTCAGCCCGGCAATGCTAAGATTACCTCTCAGGGAGATATTGAATCTGCCCAACTCGCTAATCAATTCTGGCTTTGTAGCTGACCCCCATACTTTCGATTCCTCGCTATGGTGTATCCTGGTTATAGCGGCAGCACAGCTGTATATTCTTACAATATTCAGTTCCTGTGCTACGTCCAGGATGCAGTTGACCAGGTCATACCCTTTGGATGCAGGCTGCTCCTCGCCGATAAATATCACCAGGCCTCTGCCGGTCTGCTTATTCTGCCAGCAGTAAAATTTATTGTCAGGGAAACGGGGGCTTTCAACCACGTTATCTCGTACTATTACGCCTACAGGTTCAAAAAAATTAGCAGACTTGATTTCCCCTATTTCCACCGCATTTAGCTTGTCTATCAGATACTTTGCCGCTATCAGAGAAACATCGCCAATGCCTGGCCATGAGGCAAGCATGGGACACCCTTCGGGGCATGACCGATTATATAGCCTGTAGTATTTGGTACTCTTTGCTCGCATTGATATTCCTTCGCCTCTCTTTTATTTCGCTGAAACGGATAGGCGTGAGCAATACAGGTGAGGAGTTCTTAGAACCCCGTTAACCCATCTTGCCTCGCTCCCTATGCCAGGAAGCTCCTTCAAAACCTGGTAGATGTTCCCGGAAATCATAGTATCCTTCACCCGTCCTATTATATTCCCTTTTTCCACCTTATATCCTAGCAGAACATTGCCACCAAAATCACCGCCCAGCAGGTTACCCTGGTCGGCACCTATGAGGTATTCCACAATAAGCCCCTCTTTCATGTCCTGCACCATACTCTCAAAGGGGGCATCTCCTTCGGCTATGATAAGGGAGCTTGTGGCTGGCTTTACCTGTAAACTGCCACCGGTTCTCCTGCCACTGCCGGTACTGTGAGTGCTGGCTGAGGCGGCTGTCTGTAAGTCATACAGGAAATTAGAAACTGTGCCGCTTTCGATAAGTGGCAGGCGTTGTGTGGGCACACCTTCGTCATCGCAGGGGGAACTTTCCAGGCAATAGGCCAGCGTAGCGTCATCACTCAGGTTAAGCCTACTGTCAAAGACCTGCTCGCCCAACCTGTTTTTCAATGGCGAGGTTCCCTCCAGGACAGTTTTGCCGTTGAAAGCCAGCGCAAGCGGTGTTAGAAAAGCACTGGCTACGCCCTGCGGCGTAAAAATCACCGGAAGCGGTTTTGTGGACACGGTGGCTTTTTCCCTGGCCAGCTCCAGTTGCTTGATAACTCTATCTGCCACAATGTCAGGCTTATCAGGCAGGCGGCAGGAGCCTTCGCTGTCACTGACAAAGAGCATGTCGGTATTCTGTATCAGCAGACCTTCCAGGCTGATGACGAAGAAGCTCTTGTGGTAACTTGCTTCACCGCCCCGGGAATTAATCAGTCGGATTGAGCTTGTACCCCGGGAGACTTGAGCATCGCAGAGGATATCGGGGGCGTATTCTCTGACCCTATCTATCAATCTTCTGCCACAGTCGATCATTTCCTCCATGGTTATCTTTTCCACCTGGTGGTCAAAGACGCTAACCTCGGGGTAGCTATCCGGGGAGGGTAAGGTGAAATTGGTGGGGAGTCCGAACTGTGATGTTTCCACAGCCATATCGACTAAGGTATCCGCCTGTTCTTTTCTGTCACCTTTTAGTGGGAGGGTTGTGTGGGGGTCACTGGCTGACGCGAAACCAATCTTGCCATCTTTAAATATACGCAGTGCAATGCTGGTGCTTTCCCTGGTCTGAATCTGCTTTAGCTGGTTAGCCTCAAAGTGAACTGGCGTTTCCTGAAAGGAAGCCTGGAAAACCTCAGCCTGTTCAGCTACTTTTTTTGCGGAGTGGAGAATCTGTAACAGATGTTCCATCTATCTGCCTCCAACCAGGCAATGGCGAATTCTGATGTGAGGGCTACCGTTGGACACAGGTAACGGTGATTGACCTCCCTTACCACAGCCCCCACCCTGATTCATGTTCAGGTCGTTGCCGATTGCGTCTATATTGCCCAGCGTGACGAATACATTGCCGGTTAGCACCACCGGGCGCAGCATCTCTGCCAGCATTCCGTTACGTATCATATAGGCTTCACCGGCGGAGAAGGTAAACATCTCCAGGCTGGTCTGGCCTCCATACCAGTTCTTGACATAGACACCCTCCTTGATATCACCAAGCATGTCCTCGAAAGAGAGGCTGCCGGGTTCAATAAAGGTATTGGTCATCCGCACTATGGGAGGGAAGTGATAGTTAATAGCGCGTGCGTTGGCTGTGGGTTTCTCTGCCATTTTAGCTGCTGTCTCCCGGGAGTGAAGTCTCCCCACCAGCACTCCCTCGTGGATGAGGTAGGTTCTTACTCCCGGCATCCCCTCATCATCATATTTGTAGCTACCCCTCAGGGCGGTAATGGTGGCATCGTCCACTATATTGAGGTGCTCACCGCCGAATCTGCGCCCCAGTGTCATGATATCGCGCAATTTCTGGTTCTGATAAACGAAATCCGCCTCTGACAGGTGCCCGAAAGCCTCGTGAGCGAAAACCCCGGCTAACACCGGGTCCAGGATGACCGTATGCTCGCCACCCTTTGCTTGGGGAGCACGAAGAAGGGCTGCCGCACGTACGGCAATCCCTGTTACCTGGTCGTGCAGGCCTTCCACCGCCGAAAAATCTCCGGTACTGCCCAGGCTCAAGCCTGCCTGCTGGACTTCATTATTCTCCCTTGCTATGGCGGTCAGTCGCAGGGTAAGGTCTACCCCGGCTTGCTCTATATAGCTGCCCTCGGAACTGGCGAAGATTTTCCGGCGCTTGCCATCACGATAGGCGATAGTGGAGCTTTGAATATGAGGTGTGCTTAATATAATATCGTTATATTCATCAAGAAGCTCTTTCTTCTCTGCCAGCGGCACTGCAACTGAACCCCTTTTCGCTCTGG